>CAZKUH010000160.1:0-5649 GCA_964555895.1 uncultured Enterobacterales bacterium | reverse complement strand
CATATTTTAAAAACTAAATAAAATAAATGGAGACATCAATGTCTACTCTACAAAAAGGTTTATTCATTACGGTCGAAGGCATTGAAGGTGCGGGAAAATCAACCGCCATAAAATCGCTGACTGAAGCATTGGACAAAACAGCGACAAAACACATTGTTACGCGAGAGCCGGGTGGGACGCCATTGGCAGAAGATATCAGAAACCTGCTTTTGACTCCGCGGCAGGAAACAGTCACCGATGAAAGTGAATTATTAATGATGTACGCTGCGAGATCACAGTTGATTAATAATGTTATCATTCCATCTTTAAATAAGGGTATTCATGTAGTTTCTGACCGGTTTAATGATGCAAGCTTTGCATACCAAGGGGGCGGTAGAGAGATATCTATAGACTTTATTCGCCTGCTCGATAAAAAGGTGCTCGGTGGTTTAAAGCCACAATTGACTATTTTGCTGGATTTAGCTGTTGAAACAGGACTGAAACGAGCCAGTCAAAGGGGCGCAAAAGATCGAATAGAGCAGGAAAAACTTTCATTTTTTGAGAAGGTCAGGGCAGTTTACCTCGAACGGGCCAGATGTGAACCTGAGCGTTTTATTATTGTAGATGCTTCTGCCTCACCTCGGCAGGTTAAAGAAAGTATTTTAAATGCTATCGAAGACTTGTTCGAAAAATTCAGATAATGCATATAGTTGAAACGCAATGAAGGAAGAATTAGCACCACAAATAATAGAAAAAAACAAGCCGCAGTATTGCCTGGAACGGCCGTGGAAGCTATTTTGGCAAAAGCAAACCTGGCAATTTTTATTGAATAGTTTTACTCAACATAACCTTGCACATGCTTATCTTGTTGAGGGAGGAGATGGTTGCGGTAGCACTTCGTTTGTCACAGCTTTTGCTCAATTTCTTCATTGTCAAAAACCTGAAAATCTTCTTCCCTGTCTAAAATGTGATCATTGCCAGCAAATTGCCAGAGCGCATTTTACTGATTTCAAGCTGGTTGAAGTACTCGAAGGAAAAAAGCAAATAGCGGTTGAGCAGATCCGCTCATTGGCGACATTCTTCCAACAAACTGGCCATAGCCAGGGTTACCGGATTTTGTTGATAAAAAATGCGGAACTAATGAATAATGCCGCGATGAATGCTATTTTAAAAACCCTGGAAGAACCTGGTCAAAATAGTTTATTATTCCTGCAGACCCGTTATCCAACCAGGCTTACAGCAACCATTAGAAGTCGGTGTCTTAAGTTATCATTATCACAGGTTAATTCGAATGAGTTATTGGAATGGCTGACCAGTTTTAAATATAACAGCTTGGACTCCTCTGCACTCAAAAAAATAGTCAGTATTTCCAGAAATGAGCCGCTAACATCGCTCAACTGTTTAATGCAAAAAGATGGCGAATTAAATACAAGATTAATGACACTGTTTTATGATTGTCTGCATAAGAAATGCAGTATAATTGAATACATGGCAGATATTCAAAAACGAGACCTTTCGCAAATCTGGTTATGGATAGGCCAGGATATTTCCTTGATTGGCAACAACCAATTTAAGGATCGAGAGCAACAGATAAAGACTATATCTTTATATAATTCGCTACAAAAGCAACTTTTTCAAGTCAATCATCTCGATAAGCTGGTACTTTTAAGGGAATTTCTGGTAAAGTGCATTGCGATTTCTGCGATCTTAGACCATAGTTAGTATAATATTATTAGATAAATTTGTTTTTCGGATTTAATTATAAGTATGGAACCTGCCAAGAAAACCGGACCTAAAAGTGGTATCCTTTCATTAACAATAAAGGACAAGGCGGTGTTGTATGCTGCCTACATGCCATTTGTTGAAAATGGTGGGCTTTTTATCCCGACTAATCGACAGTATAACCTTGGCGATGAAGTTTTTATGCTTTTGTCCTTGATGGAAGAAACAGAAAAATTACCTGTAGCCGGTAAGATTATCTGGATTACACCAAAAGGTGCTCAAGGTAACAGGGCTGCAGGCGTCGGTGTACAATTCAGTGATAAGGATAATGGACAAGCTCGTAACAAGATTGAGACCTATCTTGCCGGCTCTCTGGAATCTGAACGCCCCACCCATACCATGTAACCAAGTTTCTTCAACTCTCCAAGCCAAACTTCAAAATGTACGTAGATTCTCATTGTCATCTAAATCAATTAAAGTTAAAACATCAAGTTTCTCTAGAGGATGTTCTACGAGAAGCTAACAAGCTGGATGTTCATGGTTTTCTATCTGTCGCTACAGATTTAAGCAGTAGCAAAAACATTCAACAGCATAGTGAAAATTTTCATAATGTCTGGACAACGGCTGGCATTCATCCTTTACACCATGAAGTTGCCGAAAATTGGCACGCCGAACTGGCATTACTTGCACAATTTGCTCAATGTGTCGCTATTGGTGAGACCGGGCTGGATTATTTTTACGATAAAGACGAGGTTACCCGGATGTGGCAACGGGAAGCGCTTAATTATCATATTCAACTGGCAAATCAATTACGAAAACCGTTAATCATTCACACCAGAGATGCTCAAAACGATACTTACAATATTTTAAAAGATAATGTAAAATATCAAAAACCTGGTGTAATACATTGTATTACAGAAGATTATCACTTTGCATCCAAGTTCCTTGATCTTGGTTTTTATATATCTTTTTCGGGTATTGTGACTTTTAAAAATGCACAACAATTAAGAGCCGTGGTGAAAAAAATCCCTTTGGACCGAATTTTGATTGAAACCGACAGCCCATATCTTACCCCAGAGCCTCATCGAAAACAAAGTAACCTGCCGCAGTTTGTGGTTGAAGTTGCTGCATGTATCGCTACAATAAAACGTCAGCCTGTAATCGACATTGCCCGCCAAACGACTGAAAATTTTGAAAAGTTATTTTCTGTGAAAGTGTCTTAACAGTTGATTTGAAAATTACAGCAAAAAAAAATCCCAGACCTAAAAGGACTGGGATAGGGGAACTGAAAGATTCAGTAAAAGGGGAACCATAAAAAAACAAGTCACTATCTGTTACTTAATATAGTTGATGTTCCTGACTTTGCAAGTGATGCAGTTCACATTTTTCAGTTAGATGCATTTAATATTCGAGCCGAATCAGCGAGTTTTCTATAAAATGTTGAAAATGCGAGTTTTTTCTAGTCAGCGTATAATGCTTGTGAGAAAATATGCGACCTCAAATCTAGGTAGCGAATAGCCTGAATTATTAATCGATTATTATTTCAATGGAATAAACTATGTCAAAAGTAAATCCGCTCTGGGAAGATATTTTTCTTCTGGAAAACCAACTATCTGCAGAAGAAAGGTTGATTCGAGATACAGCCAGACAATATTGTCAGGAAAAACTCATGCCGCGTATTTTAGAAGCAAATCGTCATGAAATTTTTCATATAGAAATTATGCGTGAAATGGGTGCACTTGGCTTGTTGGGGTTAACCATTGATGGTTATGATTGTGCTGGTGCCTCTTATGTTGCCTATGGATTGGTTGCCAGAGAGGTTGAGCGTGTTGACAGTGGCTATCGTTCAGCCATGAGTGTGCAATCCAGTTTGGTGATGCATCCAATCTATGCTTATGGTTCTGAGTTACAAAAAGCGAAGTTTCTACCAGGCTTGGCGTCAGGTGAACTCATTGGTTGTTTTGGGCTAACCGAACCGGATAGTGGCTCTGATCCTGCCAGTATGAAAACCCGTGCGCGCAAAGTCGATGGAGGGTACGCTTTAACAGGTAACAAAATGTGGATCACAAATTCTCCTATTGCAGATGTTTTTGTGGTCTGGGCGAAAGATGATGATGGTGATATTCGTGGTTTTATCCTTGAAAAGGGTATGAAAGGTTTATCTGCACCAAAAATTGAAGGAAAATTTTCTTTAAGAGCCTCGATTACCGGTGAGATAGTAATGGATGAGGTCTTTGTCGCCGAAGAAAATAAATTCCCTTCGATTAAAGGACTCAGTGGTCCTTTTGGCTGTTTGAATCGGGCGCGATATGGTATTGCCTGGGGGGCACTGGGAGCCGCTGAATTTTGTTGGCATGCAGCGCGACAATATACGCTCGATAGACAGCAATTTTCACGCCCGCTCGCAGCTAATCAATTGATACAAAAGAAGTTGGCCGATATGCAGACAGAGATAGCTTTAGCGCTGCAGGGTTGTCTCAGAGTAGGACAATTATTGGATTCTGGTGATTTTATCCCGGAAATGATATCTTTAATTAAACGAAATTCCTGTGGAAAAGCGCTGGATGTTGCCCGGAATTCAAGAGATATGCACGGTGGTAATGGTATTTCAGATGAATTTCATGTGATTAGACATGTGATGAATCTTGAAGCGGTGAATACTTATGAAGGCACACATGATATTCATGCGCTCATTCTAGGTCGTGCACAAACTGGGCTACAGGCCTTTTTTTGATGGTGCTAAAGGTTAAGGCTTGAAAATAAACACAATGATTATTATTTCATCTACACTTTAAGAACTATCCCTTGCAGAGAATGTCTCAAAAGTATGTCTGCTTGGTTTGAAATATCGTGCAACACTTTGTCTGGGTGACTGCTTGACCTTTGGTTAAATTATCGTTATTACTGGTGAAATTAATTATTAATCTCTCTGTTAAACATTAAATTGGTTTGAAATATGACACGTAAAATGCTTTATTCATTATTTACTTTAGTTTTATTGCTGTTTGCTAATGTTGCCTTGGCGACCAGCCAGAGCAGTATCGAGGCACGTACACACTCTGTAAGCAATAAAGTCATTACACTTGATGAATTGCCGGCTCTGGAAATAAAAGATACCTATGCGAAGGCCAGTCATCTGGTCAGCCAGTTGGTTTCTTTTTACCACTATAAAAAGAATTTTTCTTTTGATGACAAGTTTTCCAAACAGGCTTTTGATGCTTACTTGGAACAACTGGATCCAGGGCGGATGTACTTGACACAAGAAGATGTTGATTCCTTTACAAAATACCAGACAAAAATAGATGATGCTATTTATGATGGTGATGTCACTGTGGCTTTTGTCATTTTTAAAAAATTTCGTGAAAGATGGATTGAACGTTATCAATATGCCTTGAAAGTTCTGGCTGGAAAATTTGATTTCAAAAAAGACGAAACTTTTCGTTATGATAGAAAAGATGTGGCTTGGTCGAAAAACACCGCATTACTTGAACAATTGTGGCGTAAAAGAGTTAAAAATGATGTCATCGTCCAGTTATTAAATGACAAGACATTGGATGAAGCCAAAGAAAAATTACATAAACGCTATGTCGCCAGCATGAGAAGAATGTCTCAAACTACAAGCAAGGATGTTTTTAGCTATTTTATGACTGCAGTGACACAAACTGTGGAGCCACACACATTATATTTTTCTCCACGTGCTGCCGATACTTTTAACACCGAAATGTCACTTTCTCTTGAAGGAATCGGCGCGGTGTTGCAAACAGAAGATGTTGACACCAAGATTGTTAGCTTGGTAGCGGGCGGTCCGGCAAAGCGATCCAAGCAATTGGCCAAAGATGACGTTATTCTGTCTGTTGGTCAAGGAGAGAAGGGCGCCTTGAAAGATATTATAGGTTTGCGCCTGGATAGTGTTGTTGATCTTATTAAAGGGAAAGCCGGAACCACGGT
>CAZKUH010000159.1:0-5659 GCA_964555895.1 uncultured Enterobacterales bacterium | reverse complement strand
TCTGATCGCAACTTTTGGTTTTAAACCAGTCATCAGAAAAGACTCGCTACTACCACTTATGGTGATTGTTTTATCTGCGGGTATATTGTTATGCTCATAAAATAATAATGGGTTTACCGTGGTTAAAGTTGAGAAAGAAATAGCAAGGTTCTTCGTTGGCTGAAAACCTATTTAACGAAGAGCCCAAGAAAAACCGTCCCAAGAAGAGGAAATGTCATCAGGTAATCAGGGTGATTTATTTCCCAATTCTTCATCCACGGCTACTTGGATCTCAGGTAGGTCATCTGAAGGATAGCAACCTAGTACTTTTATAAACGGACAGATTTCATTCAGATCATCTAAAACTTTGACTACTTTTGCATCTGCTATATTGCCTTCGATATCGAGGTAGAACATTTGTTCCCAGGCATTTCCAGCCACCGGGCGAGATTCCAGTTTTGTTAACGGGATGTCTGCTTCTTTAAACAGGTAAAGCGCATCGGCCAGCGAGCCGGCTTTTTGTCCGGTTGAAATCACCAGGGAAGTTTTACTGGGTAACTGATTGGAGACTTGTCTGGCTTTACGTGACACGATAAGAAACCGAGTGTAGTTGATACTCTGGTTTGCAATTTTTCGTTGCAGTACTGCAATTTGATATAATTCGGCTGCATCTTCGCCACCAATTGCGGCACTGAAATTATCTTCGTCTGACAGTACCTTTTGTACTGCATCAGCGGTACTTTCAACCAGTTTCAGTTCCACCTGTTTTAATTGATTTAAAAATTGATCACATTGTCTTAGCGCTTGAGGGTGTGCATAAATGGTTTTTATCTGACTAAGTTGTGTTTGGTTATTAGCCAGCAGACAGTGTTCAATCTGATATTTTTCTTCACCGATAATGGCAAGGCTGGTATGCAGTAGCAGATCGTAAACTTCAGTAATCCCCCCGGAAGTGGTATTTTCAATCGGGATAACAGCGTGTTCCGCCTGACCTTCTTCGACTGTATGGAGGACCTTGGCAAAAGTCGGGCAGCCGATATAGGCATTTTTTTTATCAGAGTAGGCATAGTGTTGTTTTGCGGCAAAGTAGCTGTAAGAACCTTTTCCCCCAAGAATAGCCAAACGTCTGATATGCTTGTTTGCACTTTCATTTTTATTTTGTGTTAAGACAAATTGTTGTTGAATACGCACCGAATCATCAATGATTTTGTGGAAAAGTTTGGTCACAAAAAAAGCATCCAGATTTAATGATTTACCCTGTTGAATCAATCTTTCGAGCAATTCTTCTTCTCTTTGATGATCGCGTATTTGTAGTTGCTCAAGACCTTTTACCCTGGCCACGGACAAACTCAGCCGACGACGGCTGGCCAGTAATTGTAAGAGCTGCTCATCGACTTCGGTAATTTGCTCCCGAAGTTGCAATAAAGCCGTTCTGACTTTTAACTCATTATTAGTGTTCAAGGATAAGTATTTATAGAAATATATTCAGGAGTTAATCTAAACAAGATAAAATTATCCTGTCAATATACTTAGGCATTAATTTGAAAAAAATGCGCCAACTATTTATTCAATAGAATGCCAGTATTTGGCTGTATCCAACATACGATTGGCAAAACCCCATTCATTGTCAAACCAAAGCATAAGTTTTAGATGCTTTTCTCCAGCCATTCGAGTTTGGGTAAGATCGACAGTTGCAGAAAATGGATTGCGATTGTAATCCATTGATACCAAAGGAAGGTTACAGACATCAATGATTCCTGGGTATAAGTTTTTGGCGGCTTGCGTCAAGATATTATGAACCAGCTCGATGGTGGTTGCTTTTTGCAAAACAATATTCACATCCATCATGGAGACATTCAGGGTTGGCACTCTGATTGCCGAAGTGGCGAATTTTCCCTTCAGTGAAGGAAGCAGTTTTGCAATACCCAGTGATAATTGGGTGGTGATGGGCACAATCGAAGGGATTGCTGAACGGGTTAGTCTGAGTTTTGCGGCATAACTATCATTTACCGGTTGATCCGACATGGCAGAATGAATCGTTGTCGATGTACCACTTTGGATACCATATTCATTTTGCAAAATTTGTAAAATTGGCACAAGACAGTTTGAAGTACAAGATGCGTTGGAAACAATACGTTTTTCTGAGGATAACTGACGATGGTTAAAGCCATAGACAATAGTGGCATCCACATCATGGTCTCCAGGCTGAGAGAGTAGCACTTTTTTAGCACCAGCAGTGATATGTTTAGTTAGTGTTTTATGGTCATTAAACTGTCCGGTTGATTCAAAAACAATATCTACGTTTAAATCATGCCAAGGTAAATTTTGCGGGTCTTTTTCATGCAACAGCCTGATGGCATGTTCAGCTATCATTAAATGGTTGTGTTTCAGCGTTTGTTTGAGCTGCACCTTTTCAGAAAAACGACCATGTACACTATCATATTGAAGCAAGTAGCATATCTGGTCAGTGGGTGCTAACTCGTTAATGGCTACAATTTCAAAATCTTCCGCATGTGACGACGCATAAATGGAACGAAGAACAGACCGTCCAATACGACCAAAGCCGTTAATGGCAATTCTTATAGGCATAGAGTAAATATTATAGTCAGATAATAGCGTCATCATATAAAACTCCACGCACAGAGTCTTGTTAAAATTGGAATTAATTTAAGAATGTCATTAAAATTCCATAAATCAATAAATTTACGCTATTAATTCGGTTGTTTCTCAGTAATAATACATTATTCGAATATAATTCGGCCGGCAACATGAAAAAAATTGATCAAACTGATTTAGAAATGTTAAAAGTGCTATATCGAGATTCCCGTCTCTCAAATAAAGACTTGGCAGAGAAAATGTGTATTGCTCCTTCCACTTCTCTCGAGAGGGTTAAGCGAATGCACCAGGAAAAGATTCTTCGAGGATTTGGCGCAGAAGTGGATTTTAAATCTCTGGGTATCAATTTACAGGCGATGGCAGCCATTAGCCTGGACAGCCATACACCAGAGATTATCAATACCTTTCGAGATGAAACATTACAATTACGTGAAGTGATTTCTTTATTCCATATGGGTGGAGAAAATGATTTTCTGGTCCACCTTGCAGTTTCTGACGCTGAGCATCTTAGGGATTTAATTTATAGCGCATTCGCTTCTCGCATCGAGGTGCGTCATGTCGAAACTGCATTGGTTTACGAACATCTTCGCAGTGAAACCTTGCCTTTTTTTGAGGAAGAATAAATCATGCTTCAAGGTATGCCAACGGATTTTCCAAGGATCCAGAGATTACCCCCGTATGTCTTTAACATTATTGGCGATCTCAAAGCTAAAGCCAGAGCTGCTGGCGAAGATATTATTGACTTTGGTATGGGTAATCCAGACCAACCGACGCCAAAACATATTGTGGAAAAGTTAAAAGAAGCCGCAGGGAAAGGCAGTGCACATCGTTATTCTTTATCAAAAGGGCTGCCCCGATTACGCCAAGCTATTACGAACTGGTATCAGCGACACTATCAGGTAGATTTGGATTTTACAACAGAAGCTATTGTTACCATTGGCTCTAAAGAAGGATTAGCGCATCTCTCGCTGGCAACTATGGGGCCTGGCGATTCGGTACTCGTACCGAATCCGGCTTATCCCATCCATCCTTATGGTTTTGTTATTTGTGGCGCCGACGTGCGCCATGTGCCATTGCTTGATAATAAAAAACGAGTTGATGAAGAACGTTTTTTAATCGAGTTGGTTAAAGCAATAAAAAATAGCTGGCCAAAACCAAAAATGTTGGTGCTTAACTTCCCCGGCAATCCTACCGGTCATTGTGTTGAAATAGCTTTTTTTGAAAAAATTGTTGCCATTGCACGAGAATATAAAATTTGGGTGGTACACGATTTGGCCTATGCAGATATAGTTTTTGATGGTTATAAGGCACCTTCAATCCTTCAGGTCAGCGGTGCTAAAGATGTCGCAGTAGAATTTTATTCGTTATCTAAAAGTTATAATATGCCGGGGTGGCGGGTCGGTTTTTGTTGTGGCAATAGTATCTTGATTCATGCCTTGGCACGGATGAAATCTTATTTAGATTACGGTATGTTTACCCCAATTCAGGTTGCAGCCATCGAAGCTTTGGAAGGGCCTCAAGATTGTGTGAATGAAATTTGTGAAATGTATCGCCGCAGACGGGATGCGTTATGTAGAGGTCTTGCCACAATAGGCTGGCAGGTAGACGTGCCCAAGGCGACGATGTTTGTCTGGGCTAAAATACCTTTGCAGTTTGAGGCAATGGGTTCCCTTGAATTTAGCAAGAAACTGCTAACCGAAGCGAAAGTAGCCGTTTCCCCTGGCATTGGTTTTGGAGAGTATGGTGAAGGTTATGTGCGCTTTTCTTTGATAGAAAATCAACAGCGCATCAAACAAGCCATTCGTGGTTTAAGAAAAATGTTTGCCAATTAAAAAGGCTGAAACACCTAGTTCACACAATTGGGTTTCGGCTACACTTTTTCAATAGTGCGAACTATGGGGTTAGGTTATTTAGTGGTAAACTGTCGTTCTTTGTTTGTTGAGCTTGAATAAAGGTCTATTGATGATTTACAAAATAAAAACCGCCACGTGCATCACTATGCTATTTTTTCTCGCAATTAATTCCGCTAATTTATTCGCAGCTGGAGAGAAAGTTCGTTATCAGGTTGATATAAAAAATCCTGGTCATCATTTGGCTCAGATCACCGTTTTGTTGCCAAAGGTGAATTCCGATCACGTTGATCTTGTGATGCCAAGATGGCGTCCGGGACGTTATGAAATATTACCTTTAGCAAATGGCGTACAGAAATTTGTCGCCAGAGGTACCAATGGTCAATCATTGGCCGTACAAAAAATTAATTTGAATACTTGGCGAGTCCAACTTGAAAAAGCGACCAAAGTTGCAGTTTCCTATGAGCTTTATGCTAATGAGCTAGGGGATAGGACTAGGCACATTGATAGTACCCATGCCTACCTTGATGCGGTTTCCAGTCTGATGTACGCCCCAAAATTTGAAAGTTTCCCTATCAATCTTGAATTTAGTGTGCCGCGTGGCTGGGATACAGTCTCCGGACTAAAACAAGGTTCGGGTAAAAATAGCTTTGTTGCCAAAAATTATGATGAACTTGCTGATTCACCAGTAGAGACAGGGATCCATGAAAGGTATCAGTTCATCATTGACAAGGTAAAATTTGAATTGGTTATTTGGGGGAAAGGTAACTTTGATGGCAAAAAAATCGGTCAGGATCTGGTGAAATTGGTTAAAGTACAGAAAAAATATTGGGGTGAATTTCCATTTAAAAAATTTATTTTTATACTGCATGCCACTAGTGGTGCAAGAGGGGCAACCGAGCATGCTAATTCTACGGTAATTCAGCGCCCAAGATGGACCTTTCAAAAGAAAAAAGATTATCTGGATTTTTTGTCAACAGCTTCTCATGAATTGGTTCATAGCTGGAATGTGAAAGCCTATCGTCCACAAGGTTTAGTACCTTATAATTATACCAAAGAAAATTATTCTCCATTGTTATGGTTTGTAGAAGGTGGTACCAGTTACCTCGCAGATATGTTTCTGGTACAGGCTAAGTTGATGACACAGAAAGAATTTTTAATGCTTGCAGGCCTCGACCATCAGCACCCCGCCGGCAAGCCGCGCGCCGACGGCA
>CAZKUH010000158.1:0-5672 GCA_964555895.1 uncultured Enterobacterales bacterium | reverse complement strand
GCAGAGGCTTGTGAATTAATATATTTATCTGAATTCTTTCCATCTAAAGTATATAGTGAATTGTATTCTGTTATCCACACAGGAATGTTTTCTGCAGGATAATAACCGTCAATTTTGGTTATCATTTTTTTAACATCAAAAATGACCGCATTGGCACTGCCCATGGTTGCATTATAAAGTGTATCATCGCTTTCATTGGTGGTGGTGAATTGCCTGTAAGCTGGATGAAGTGCTATCCAGTCTATGGATTGATATATACCCGCAAGCACTTCATCGGCAAAATCTGCATGCTTGGCCGGTTCTAATGCCCACAGATTGTTGTATTGGTTTAAACGTAGTGGTATGCCTACCTTGATAGTGGGATCTACTGCTTTCATCAGTGCAATAAAGGCATTTGCCTTAAGGATATATTCGGCATTAGTCATATTTAGCGCAGGATCTGATCGCTCTAAATAGGGTTCGTTACCAATTTCCCAGAAAGTCACCTTGGGTAGAAATGTCCCATTATCAGAGAGTATTCGATCAATATTTATCTGCTTGACCCAATCGGCGGCATAAATCTCATCTTTGGTAACAATATTCACTGTTATCAGTGGTTCAGCATTCATTAGTTGACTCAGCTCAAGAAATTCCTTGCTGCCGAAGTTTATTTTTCCAAAGGGTGGTCTGGGATTAACCGCCCTGTTTGCCAAAGGACCTATACCCTCTTTCCAAAAATAGTAATCACTATGCTCACCACCAGGATACCTCAAGGTCGTTGGTGCAAGTTCAAGCATTTTATTCACGTATGGGGTATTAAATAAAGTAGAATCAGCCTGCAATAAACCCTCCCCGCTATATGTCCACGGAACATTTGTACCCAGCAAAAACGGCTTAAATTTAGCAGATATAAGGGGATCTTGGATGGTTATCTGAACGTCAGGAATTATTTCTAGAGGAGTTTTTGTGACTGAGGAACCACCGCCCGAGCATGAGCCAAGCAGCGTGATGATTAACATTAAAGTGATCTTGATAAGCATGTTAAAACTATAGTCTACAAAGCCAGAGACAACAAATTCCGGCTCAGTCCAGTGATATTTGACTGAGCCGGTGGGACCACTCGCATCCTTAGATTGTCATTTAAGGTGCACCGACAAACTCAGCAAAAGATTTGACATTGACCTGATAAACCGCCTTGTTAAAACGTTTTATTTCCTTTTTACTGATTTTAGCAAAGGTTTTTCCGGCTTTTTTGAAGCGACTTTCGATGAGCTTTTTATTTTCTATTTCAGGTCGTGATGGTGGAGCAAAACCAGTAGCCAACTTGCTATACAAAGTTGCCAGATCTTCCCGAAGTTCCGGATCAGCTGCCCCAACATAGTTATCACCAGTAGTGACCACCAACTTTTTCTTCAATGCAGTAAGCTTTTTGATTAGAACTTTGGTGTTTTTATCCTTTTTATCCAGCTTTTGCGCAACATCAAGATAGCTATCGATCTGATAAACCAAATAAGCCAATTGCTCCGTCATGTGGTAGAGAGCCATAGTAGTTTTGTGCAATTGAGCCCTTTGCTTGTCCGTATAAGGTGAATCGGGATCGTTAACCAAGGTGATTTTAGTTTGGTAGCGATCCTTGCCTTTGTTAAAGACCACTTTGTACTCGCCAGCCGGGACTCTGGGCGTGGCAAACCCGCCAAAAGCAAAACTTTTTCCCTTCGCTATTTTCGGTCGCTTGAGGTGATAATTCCAGCTCACGACATTGATACCCTTTGATTTCCCTGAAGGCAGATCAGCCACCAGTTGGTTATCTCCGTCAAAAATCTGCATTTTAGTTTTGCCGAAAATGTGTCGTTTTTTAAGATAATAAACAATCTTGGCATTACGATCCGGATTGGGTCCAACAAATTGCATTTCTGTACTACCACCCCCAAAACCACTTTCTTCTTTTATCACAGTTGCTGGTGTACTAAAAAAGTGTACTTTTTGCGACACGACTTCAGGCGTTAATTGACGCAAGAAACTAATGTCATCCAAAATAATGATGCCTCGGCCATGGGTTGCCATGACTAAATCGTTAGTCTGTTTTTGCAGCGTAAGATAATGTACCGCAACTTCAGGCATATTATTGGTAAAATGACTCCAGTTTTTACCACCGTTGATGGTGACAAAAAGCCCTCTTTCGGTCCCCGCAAAGAGCAGATCAGGGTTAACAAAATCCTCTTGAAAACTACGGGCAAAACCAAAGATTTCAGGTGTCACAATCGAGCGCCAGGATTTGCCATAATCACTGGTTTTGTAAATATATGGTGTCGCATCGCCCTTAGTGTGACCGTCAAAAACCGCATAGGCGGTGGCCTTGTCATGGCTACTGGCTTCGATGTGATAGACCCAGGTGTTAGCGGGTAGATTGGGGACATTTTTCACCACATTGTGCCATGTCTTTCCGCCGTTTCTGGTGATTTGAAGCTGACCATCATCCGTACCCACCCAAATGACTTTTTCATCCAGTGGTGATTCGGCTATGCTGAATATGGTCTCGTAATTTTCTGCCCCCGAATTATCTTTAGACAAACCACCAGAATCAACTTGATGTTGTTTGCTTTTATCATTGGTGGTCAAATCCGGTGATATCTTGTCCCAGCTATCACCTAAATCATTGGAGCGATAGAGAAACTGGCTGCCAACATAAAGCCGATCCGGATTGTTGTCACTGAGCGCCATAGCTGCATTCCAGTTGAAACGTAATTTCGGATCGCCTTTTACCTTCAGTGGCTGAATAGTTTTAACCTCATCCTTATCAATATCATAACGCCAAATAGTTTCTGCGCCCTGCATTTCTGAGTAAATTATTTTTTTTGTGTGGTGTCGTAAAACCCGAAATCCATCGCCAAAACCAATACTATTCCAGTCACGTGCCTCGATACCACCAGGAGAAGATGACGGCCCATACCAAGACCCATTATCTTGCAGTCCCCCGTAAACATTATAAGGTTTTTCATTATCGACGCTGACAAAATAGAACTGAGATAAAGGCAGATTGGCGACAATTTCCATGGTTGTAGCACCATCCCAGCTTCGATATAAACCTCCATCGGTAGCCACATACATTCGATCAGAATCCTTGATATCAAATAAAATGTCGTGGATATCGGCGTGCATCGGACCCAGGTTCTTAAAAGTTTTACCTCCATCTCGACTAATCGAGCCTCGCAGACCCGCTTTGACAACGACATCCGGATTCCGTGGATCGACCACTATTCTGGAAAAATAGAACGGTCTTACCACCAGACCAAAATCACCATTTAAGTGTTTCCAGCTTTTTCCAGCATCATCTGAACGATAAAGCCCACGATCTCTGTCTTGCTCGGTTTCCAATACCGCATAAATAATGTTGCTTTGAGATGGTGCCAAAGCAATCGCTATTCGACCTAATTTTCCCTTAGGAAATCCTCGCTGGATTTTTTTCCAACTTTTGCCACCATCGGTAGATTTATAAAGTGCACTTTTGTAACCACCTGAGTTGAACGACCACGCTGTTCTGCGAAATTCCCACATCGAGGCATATAAAACTTTCGGGTTAACTGGATCCATGATCAGATCAGAACAACCTGTACCCGCATCAACATAGAGTAATTTTTTCCAGCTTTTACCGTTGTCGTTAGTTTTGTAAACGCCACGTTCTTTACTGTCACTCCACAATGCCCCCAAAATACAGACATAGACTTCTTTATTATTGAGAGGATTAATCTGGATATTGCTGATACGTTCGGCATGTTCAAAAGCTATCTTTTTCCAGTTTATGCCACCATCATCTGATCGGAACAAGCCATCACCGGTAGAGACACTGTTACGGGTCCAGGTCTCGCCAGTTCCCACCCAGATTATCTTGTCTGGTTCAACCGGATCGACTTTCACCACACCAATTGATTGCACATGTTTATCAAAAATTGGCTGAAACGATGCCCCGCCATTTTTAGATCGCCACACCCCACCGCCGGCAGCACCCACATAGATAATTCGGCTGTTGCTGGGGTGAGATTCCAAATCATTAATACGACCACTCATCAATGCAGGACCAATTTGTCGGGCTTTCAAATCCCCAAAAAGTGCCTTCCCTTTTAATACTGCCTCAGTAGCATTTGCTGAAGTGTTCAAGAAAAAACTGAACAACAATCCAAATATGGCCCTTCCCAATAACAGCCTTTTCATAATCTAATCCTTATTCTTTTTGGTTTTTTTTATTTCAGGTGCCACAACCGGCATATCAAACTCACTCGCAGCTACCTTCGGATTCAGAACAATCTTTTTGATCATCATCGACGCTGATGGACCATTTTTTAAACCTTGGGTAATCGAAAAGGGAAAATACAACCCATCAACTTCCTGATAGTCACTCAGTTTTGTCTGTCCAATCTTACCTTTCATGGGCCCTGAATGGATTTCTGCTTCACTCACCAACGGTACCAGCGACTCAACATCAAAGTAATAATAGATGACATCTGCCACTTTCTTGCCATCGACCATCACTGGCTCTTTCTCCAGTTTCACCTTGTAAGTTTCTGTACCATCAACGGTTTCTTTGCCCAGAAGTTCAGCTTTATAGCCATTTTTCTTGTAATTTAACAAGTCACTCGGAAAGTCATTGTTATTTAACTTTTGGTTGGCGGTAGATTCAGCATCAGCTTTTTCAGCCTTCATGGTCATAAAATTTGTGCTCCACAAGGTTTCCCCGTTGAACACACCCTGTTTTAAACTCTTACCTTGTAAATCAAACTTTATATATTGCTTGCCATCTTTGAGCGTCACAAACTCAAATGGAAATTTCATGCCGCCCTGGTTAAATTCACCGGTCATCTTGAAACCCTGTAACTTATTCCAGGCTTCTGCGCCCCCAATATTCTGATAATAACCGTCGATGATTTCATTGACCTCTATAGCCTTTGCAGGTGAAACAGCCAGTAAGATGAGATAGAGCATTGCCATCATATATTTTTTCATTATTAAATCCTTATGGTTATTTGATTTGGCGCATTGAGTTGCAACCATATTGGCTCGGCTTTCGCTTGCCACTAATTCGCTTGCCATTAAGTGTCCCAGCAGAATAAACCCCATTTTTAACAAAGTCCATTATTCTGCAGTGTTACTCACAGGTTTGACAAATGATGTTACAATTTAGTCTACGAAAGAGGTTATCATCATAATGTGATCCTGATCATACCAATGGCATAGCAAATGATCTAGAATACTACTCATATGTTCTGTTCAAACCATATAAAAAATTTGTATTGTCTGATGGTTTGAGGGTAACGGTTGACTTGGAGGTTTTTTTTGGTATCCTCCACTTGCGTCTGAATCAGGTATTTTAATTGAATCCCAGAAATTATCACTTTTTGTCCATTTTAATAGCGCTGGTCGTGATCAGTCAGATCATGCTGCCGTCATTAAATCAACAACGACAAATTACCTGTGTTTTGGATTCAGGCCATATTATGAATATTGCTGAACAAGATTCAATGGAAATGAATGGCAGTGCCAGTGCTAACACAGACTGCTCCAAACCTGCAGCTGATTGTTCAATGTCCAATTGTATTCTCGCCTTGACTCCAGCCGAAGTTATGGTTCAACAACAGACTATGGAGAGTCAAAATATCATTGAATACCCATTTCTAACATTTACTCACTTAAGATCTTCT
>CAZKUH010000157.1:0-5676 GCA_964555895.1 uncultured Enterobacterales bacterium | reverse complement strand
ATGTTGAACTAAAAGACACCATTTAAAAGATAGGTGTCCATGCCCAGACGTTTACTAAGTTTTGAATTAGAAAGGCCAAAACTATCGTTGTTTTTTTGGGAGCATTATAGCTTCTGCAAGCTTACATAGCTAAACGTCCGATTTGGGTTGAAAGTAGTCATTAACGAGAAGTGTTACAGAATCTGAGCGTTAATATTGAGATTCTGTACTAATGCATCCTAAATCCCTGCTTCTGATCTTACTTGTAATGCGGAAAAATAAATATCCATATATTTCAAATGGTTAAAGATGAGAGTCCCAAATCTCATCTTATGGGTCAACTTACGCAGAAAAACTTAATCCCAACTCAAAGCCCCACCTGTTTGATATTCAGTAACCCTGGTTTCGAAGAAGTTTTTCTCTTTTCGCATGTTGGCTTGTTCGTCTAGCCAGGGGAGGACGTTTTCTGCACCGGGGAAGGGTTCTGTTATGTGGAGTTTTCTTGCTCTTCTGTTGGCGATGAAGCGGAATTGTTCCATGTGTTCTGCGGCGGAATAACCTAATATTTGATCTTTGAGGATATAATCGGCGTAATCTTGTTCTACGGCTTCGGCTTCATCCCACATGACACGCATGGCTTGGGGATCGATTACGATGTTTTCTTCTTTACAGATTTGATTAACCACACGAATGCCGAAAGAGGCATGTAATACTTCATCTCGCATGATGTATTGCAGTTGTTCGGCGGTTCCTTTCATCAGGCCGCGTCTTTGCAGCGCAAAGATGGGTGTGAATCCGTTGTAGAACCAGCAACCTTCAAAAACACCAGCAAAAAATGCATAGGCCTGGATAAAGTTTTGTTGTTCATCTTTATTAGTGAGATCGATATCGGCGCGTAATATTGAAGCGATACGATTATTGGCCATTTTAATTTTAGCGTGGATTTGCGGTACCACGCGATAGCGGTTGTAGATTTCGCCTTGATCCAGTCCGAGGCTTTCTATGCAGTGCTGGTAGGTCCAGGTGTGGAGTGCTTCTTCATAAACCTGACGCGCCTGATATATTTGCAATTCTGGTGCTCGCATTTTTTCCATTACTGCCAGACCAATATTTCTCATGGCTAAAATATCAGAAGTAGTGAGGTAAGCTAGAACATTTTCGTAAACGTGCCGTTCTTCAATGGTGAGTTTATGATTATAGTCATGAACATCCTGTGCCATAGAGATATCTAATGGCGTCCAATGATTTTTGTTGGCGTTGAGAAAGTATTCCCAAGCCCAGGGGTATTTGAACGGTGCGAGCTGGTTGACATCTGTTTCTCCAGTGATGACACGTTTGTCATCGGGATTAATAGGTTTTAACGAGGTGGTATTATCCTGTTTATTAACTATTTCCAGGGTTTTTTCCTCGATGTAATCAGCATTGATTTCAGCGCCGATGGCCGGTAAATTGTTGATTGTTTCATTTTCAGTGACAGGCTGTGGTACAGGTGCACTCTTGTTACTAAAGGCCGCGATAGGGTCATCCCAATTCAGCATTATATTCTCCTGAGTTTTAAATTTTTATTATTTAATTTATCTACTATTGGCAAGCATCACATTCTGGATCAAGAATGGAGCACACCTTTGGCATTTCTTCCGCTTCTGGTTGTACGCTTTTCGTGGCGCTGCTTTTTGTGGCACTGCTTTCTGCGGCAGTTGCGCCGAGTGAACGCAGGTAATAAGTGGTTTTTAAGCCACGAACCCAAGCCAGTTTATACAGACTGTCCAGTTTTTTCCCGGATGGTTCTGCCAGATACAGATTGAGTGATTCCCCTTGATCGATCCATTTTTGTCGGCGTGATGCTGCTTCAATTAACCAGCGTGAATCCATTTCAAAGGCGGTGGAATAACGTGCTTTAATTTCTTCGGGGATGCGATCCACATTTTGTACGGACCCTTCATAATATTTAATATCGTTCACCATGACGTCATCCCAGATACCCAAGGTTTTTAATTCTTCAGCCAGATAGTGATTAACTACGGTAAATTCTCCGGAAAGGTTCGATTTTACATAAATATTCTGGTATGTCGGTTCAATGGACTGACTGACCCCGCAAATATTGGAGATGGTGGCTGTTGGTGCGATCGCCATGGTGTTGGAATTTCTCATTCCTGTAGATTTAACTCGTTCTCTGAGGGTGCCCCAGTCCATTGTGGAAGACTTATCCATCTGGATATAATTCCCACGGCCTTTTTCTAACAAGGCGATGGAATCAATGGGTAAAATCCCCTGGCTCCAGAGAGAACCTTCGTAACTGGGATAGGCGCCTCTTTCTTCGGCAAGATCGGTAGAACTTTTGATGGCAAAATAGGAAATTGCTTCCATGGTTTTATCGGCAAATTCGATGGCTTCTTCGGATGAGTAGCCCAGTTTGACGCGGTGTAATGCGTCCTGGAATCCCATCAGGCCCATACCAACTGGCCGGTGCAGTCGATTAGAATGTCTCGCTTGTGGCACCGAATAAAAATTGTAGTCGATAACGTTATCCAACATGCGCATGGCGGTGGAAACTGTTTTTTGCAGTTTTTCCAGATTGAGGCCATTCTCATCGACATGTTGTGCCAGATTAACCGAGCCCAGATTACAGACCGCGATTTCTTCGGCGTTGGTGTTTAGCGTGATTTCTGTACAGAGGTTAGAACTGTGTACTACACCAATATGTTGTTGTGGTGAACGTAAATTACAGGGATCTTTAAAAGTGATCCAGGGATGACCGGTTTCGAAGATCATACCGAGCATTTTACGCCAGAGATCAATGGCTTTGACGGTTTTGCATAATGGCATTTCTCCACGTTCAGCTAGGGCTTCGTAATGTTCATAACGAGCTCTGAATTCGGCACCATAAAGATCATGAAGATCGGGGGTGTTGTTGGGTGAAAATAATGTCCAACTCTCTTCTTTAATGACACGCTCCATAAAGAGATCAGGGATCCAGTTAGCGGTATTCATGTCATGGGTTCGACGGCGGTCATCTCCGGTATTTTTACGCAGATCGAGGAATTCTTCTATGTCGATATGCCAGGTTTCGAGATAGGCGCACATGGCACCTTTTCGTTTGCCGCCCTGGTTTACTGCTAGGGCAGTATCATTGGCAACTTTTAGGAAAGGCACAACCCCTTGAGATTTGCCATTGGTGCCTTTGATGTGAGCACCCATGCCACGAACCGGCGTCCAGTCATTACCCAATCCACCAGCATATTTAGAGAGTAGGGCGTCATCTTTTATTGCACCAAAAATGCCGTCCAGATCATCGGGTATGGTGGTGAGGTAACAACTGGAAAGTTGTGGTCGTAAGGTGCCGGAATTGAATAAAGTTGGGGTACTACTCATAAAATCAAAACTGGAGAGTAGTTTGTAAAATTCTATGGTACGCGTTTCTCTATTGACTTCATTGATAGCTAAGCCCATGGCGACACGCATAAAGAATATCTGTGGTAATTCGAAACGCTGGTCGTTGCTATGGATAAAATAACGATCGTAAAGAGTTTGCAAACCAAGATAGGTAAAATTGAAATCTCTGTCAGGTTCTATGGCCGCGCCCAGTTTTTTTAGATCATAGCGAGTGAGTTCACTATCAAGGAGTTCAAGTTCACTGGCGCGTTCAATTGTTTTTGCAAAAATTTCGGCATAGACCACCTTGAGCTCACTTTGGGTTGCTTTGCTGTCTCGTTGGTAGAGAAAACTCAATGCTTCGGTACGAATGTTATCCATTAACATGCGGGCAGCAACCTTAGAGTAGTTGGGATCTTTTTCAATAAGGTTACGAGCACCCATGACAATGACTTCACCCATGTCTATTTCTGACATTCTGTCAAAAATGTTTCTTTTTACCGCTTTGATAACCGTATTGGCGTCAACATCAACCAAACCGTCAATGGCTTCGGCCACAATTGAATTTAAACGGGCTTCGTCAAAAGGGATGGGGTTGCCATCTTTGGCGATGATTTTTATGCTCTCATCTTTTGATTCGGCGATGTTTTCAGGATGAGAAACGGCTCGGGCCTTATTATGCTCTTCACGGTATAAAACGTAAGAACGGGCAATTTTCTGCTCACCTGAACGCATGAGAAAGAGTTCGACTTGATCCTGAATATCTTCAATATGGATGGTGCCGCCATCGGGTAGGCGTCGTTGAAAGGCAGAGGTGATCTGTGAAGTCAAGTTATCGACGATTTCATGAATTCGGCTTGAGGCAGCAGCGTTTCCGCCTTCCACGGCCAAAAATGCTTTGGTCATGGCGATCCTTATTTTTGAATCGTCGTAAGGGGTGACTTTGCCATTTCGACGAATGACTTTCAGATTATCAATGATCTTTCCATTTGTTGGCATAGTTTCAGTTTGTGGTTGGTTGTTATTAGATGCTGCTGCACCTTTTGTTGTTCTGAAGCTCTCTGTTTCCATCGAACGATATCCCCTGGCAATAAATAAGCACAAAAGTGCTTTCCGGCTAAATTAATTTGTCAGAATTTTATTATTTATACTGTAATAATAAGGCGAAAAAATGAGTGTTTTATAAATCGAATACAGAGACAAGGTGAACAACGAATACCGAGAGAGGATTCTCATCAACTAACGCTCCTAAGCTGGCGAAATTTCAGGAACTTTGAGCGGTTCTTGTAGGCTTCACACTTCATATTAAATCCGTAAATACACAACATATGGTGTAACCATACGTCTCTGGTAACAAGATAGAGTGTTTTGGTCCTTAACGCAAGGGGATAAGTATGAAAATTTTCTGTGGATAATTTGGGATATTTCTGTGGACAAGTACTGAAAGCTCGAAAGGATAAGGCGTAGCGGGATGTGGACAAAATTTTACTTTTTGGCTGGTAAGACCAGGTGGCAGACCAAGCGGATTGAGTGTGTGGTTTTTGGTTTTTTTGCAATAACCTGAATCCTGGAATTAAGCTAGTCGTCAGTTCGGCTCAAGCTGAGATTAACGCAGAAAGACGCGAAAAATAGCAACAGTGAGAAGCTGTTCTTAGCCAAGCTTCAGCTTAAATGGAGAGTAACTGCAAATTCTGCTGATATTCCTGTTGTAGTTCTTCTGTTAATTTAGGGTGGGTGAGCGGAAATCCATCCAAGGCCAGTTTGCGTCTGCTGGGCAAATGGGTAAACCAGTCTTCTATATGGTCAACATGGTTTGGTATATGTATTAAGGCCTCTGCTACTAAAACAACATCTACATAACTAATGTGAGTAGAGTTTTCTGCGTCCCAATGATGCCTGAAACGGGTTACATTGCAATAGTCCTCCTCAAAACCCCAGTGTTCTAAAATTAGCGTTCCTGCTTTGTCCGCTATCGGGTTCACCAATTCCCAAAGAGCGGTTGACGAAGTCGGCAAGTCATTTTTCTTTTGCAAAAACTGCAGAATAGCGATAGTACCAATATTGACAAAAAGACCACAAAGTAAGGCTTTTTCAGCTTGTAGACTCCGACAATGAGTGGCCAAAGTGGCTGACATTGCCGCCACTTTCTGGCTATGTTGCCAGATCCAGTCGAGTTGCTCTCTAACCTGGGAACGTTTTGCCCGAAAAAGACTTTTTATGGAGTAACTGAAGACTAGATTCTTGGTTGCGGTGAAGCCCAGACGAGAAATGCAACGGAAAAAATGATTTCCCTCTTTTTACACTCGCTTCCCAATTTTTCAATAT
>CAZKUH010000156.1:0-5695 GCA_964555895.1 uncultured Enterobacterales bacterium | reverse complement strand
CCTTGATGCGGTGCATCAGGTTATGTTTGATGTACTTCACATAATGTTGCCATGAATTGCCTAACCGTTCCCAGGCTTCGATGACATCCTCGTCACCGGATGGGAGGTATGCCATGGCAAATGGTGAAAAGCCTGGCCAGCTAAATAAATATAAAATAAGCCGCTAAAAACAAAAAGCCCTGTGGATTTCGGCAGGGCTTTGGGGTGGGATTTTCTCTACTGTTAGAAGTGATAAACTTTTAAAAAATTACTCATCAAAACACTTCTTAAAATATCAATGTCTCTGACCCTGAGCGATCCCGATGGCTGACCTACCTTACCGGAGTGGGACTCTCACCCACTGGAATTATCGACCTTGCTCGGCCGCACACCCCATTGGCCCCATCATAAACAGCTCATAATTCCACGCTCCCCCCGCTTTTTGAGGAATTACCGTTTCTCATTCTAGCAAACCAAATCCCATCCACATCGGGATCAATATTATTTTTTCCCCACTCATTTATTATACTTTCAGCTATTTCCTCATGTTGATTTCCATATTGTTTTTGATGCACCCAAAACTCATCTTTCTTTTGAGATGCCCTCACAGGAACAGCCCCATGCTCAAGTAATTTAATAATTGCAAGCTTAGTAAAATTACGAAGCTCTTCACCAGTCAAACAAAAACTATCCTTGCCTACAGGAATTATCTGCCATAATCCAACCGCATCCATTTCAAGTTCATTGGGAATACGTTCAACCCATTCACTAAGAGGCATACCAAAATATTTGTCAACAGGTTCATTTTTCATTGTTGGTGCACCTTAAACCCTTTAGGTAATCCCGGAATGTCAATATCCAAAGTAGTTCCATTGTTTTTAGAGCTACGTACTCCAACACGGCCACCACTTTTTAATTTATACCATGTTCCTTTTCCACTTGCATATTTACCAATTTTTGTAGCCCCTTTAAGTAGTTGATCTTTCAAGGTAGTAAATTCTTTTGCAGAAATAGTTCTGATATTTGGTGTCGCGCCTTTTTCAACATTTCCTATAAATTCACTGCCAGGTTTAAGAAGTTTAGAAGTTGCTCTTGAAGCCAATCTAGCAGTGACAAGTTCACTACCTAAAACAACGGTCTCTTTAACGGCTTGCCCAATAAAAACAGCATTAACTAATGGAAAAGATTTTTCTATTCCGATTTCTTTCGAAGAGACAAATTTTCCATTTTTATCTATAGTAGTAAGAATGCCATAATTATCTTGAAAAACTTGTGAGCCATCCTGATTAATCTTAACTAAATTCCCAATTCTAGAGAT
Source organism: uncultured Enterobacterales bacterium (assembly GCA_964555895.1). Taxonomy (GTDB): domain Bacteria; phylum Pseudomonadota; class Gammaproteobacteria; order Enterobacterales; genus DRNA01. Next base: position 4,398 of record CAZKUH010000156.1, on the reverse strand, counting down.
ACTTTGTCCATCACTCCCCCCACTGGTGCGATACTTAATCCATAAACTCTAATATTACCTCATGCATCATACTGTTATTTTTTCATATTATCAGCTATAGCTTTCGAAATTTTTTGCCAAATACCCGGTACTGGGCGGTGTACCATGCCGGGTACAATTTCTACTTCTGCATCAGATCCCAGCTCTGTTAATGTTTTCTTGAGTAATCGTACTGCACCTTCAAGGTAAAACGTATCTTTTTCGCCGGCGTAGATATGCAGTTTTCCTTTTAGTTTCGGCGCCAGTGTTTTCCATTCAGTTTTCAATTTATGGTTGATATCAAATTTTTGCCAGGAGTTTGCTACGGCGGTATTAATTTCACCAGTTTTTCGATTAAAGATCAATACGGGTTTGCCATCTTTTCCTTTTGCACTAAACGTGGCTTCGAATGAATGGATTTGACCTCCTGGTCCAAGTAGTTGCTCCATTTGCACAAAATCTTTATACCACAGCAGTACTTTGCCGTTGTTCCGTGCCAGTGGGCGCTTGTTGCCTTTTGCATCGAAATACATGTTCTCGCCCTTACGATATAAATTGATATTCTGGAAATTATGAAAATCGACCGGATCGGGAACCATGGCCCAGACTCCATTGAACTGGTCAGGATAATTTATCTGCAGCCATAGGCTACTCCATCCTCCTGATGAGATACCAGTGACATAACGATGTTTTGCGCCCATACCAGCAAACTTTTTTTCGATTGCCGGGATAAACTCATCGACCAACGCCTTACCCCAAGGACCGTCATTTGCAGAGTCAACAAAAACACTATGACCCAGGTAATTCGATGCATCGGGTACAACCAGAATCAAATGATCAGCCGCCGCACCCAGCATGCGTAAATAACGTTGTATATTAAAATAACTGCCATCGAAACCAGTGATAGCATAGAGAACTGGATATTTTTTTTTCAGGTCGTAGTTTTTTGGTAAAGCAACCCCTGCATGCATGAAGTAGTCTCTCCCATAAAACCGGCTTAAAGCAGGGCTTTTAAAATGAAAAGCTTTTACACGTTTGCTTTCTACAAATTTTTTGACGGGGATCTTTTTCACCAGATTTAGCGAAACAACCTGCGTTGATTTTCCATTAAGTTCAACATTTAGGGGTTCGCTGATTAAGTTTCCGGCACCGTTTACTGCGGCTGGTGCATCAAGATTTGTTCTCAGTAATGCTTGTACACGGTAGGTTCTTTTGGGTAACGCGTTTATTTGCGGCGGATAATATAAAGCTTTGCTGTCAATAGTAATTTCACCATGTCCATCCCAATTTTTTACATCTAGCGCATACATCGGTGGCGGCGTGAACCAGTTTACTTTGGTGCGTGGCTCAGCCTGGAGATCATCGCTCAAAAAAACATAAAGTCTGTTGGAGTAGGCTTTATCAAACAGGGCTTTGTCTGCACTAATCTTAAATTCCAGGGCATTGGCATAAAAGCTGGATAAAAATATCATCCAAAACAATAAAATAAATAAAAAAGATGAACGACTGAGGTGTTTCGTTTGTCGTGTTTTAGTCGCGTGGTTAAATGAAGGCCTAAGATCCATGAGTGAAGATACCTATATTGATATTTTTAGTTTGCCATTATCGGGTATGCTACCCTTATTATTCTCACGAAACAAACTTGAGGGCACTTCTATTAATATTCTGGATAATATGACCACTATACTCAACGTCGCACAACAGAGTATGCATTTATATCGCTATCCTCGGTTAGCTAAGGAGACGCTTCAAGCATGGAATGCGGCTGATATACTTTTGATGGAATATGTTACCGAACATTTAGCTGTCAAATCTACAGATAAAATATTAATTATAAACGATAGTTTTGGTGCACTTAGTTGTTTTTTTAGTGATTATCATTGTAACCATTGGCATGATTCTTTTATTAGTCAAATGGCTACTAACAGAAATCTAGAGCTAAACAAGCTGAAACTTGATAATTATCACTTTATTCCCAGTGTTGAAAATATTCCTGATACGGTTGATTTTATTTTTCTTAAAATCCCGAAGTCGTTAGTTTTTCTTGAATATCAACTGATGAAGATACAACAGATAATCAAAACAGACTTTAAGCTGATTGCCAGTGGCATGGTGAAAGAGATCCATCGTTCAACCCTGGATCTGTTTGAGAAATACATGGGCGAATCAACTACCTCTCTGGCCAAAAGGAAAGCTCGGTTGATTTTTGTTACAAATCAGCACCGAGAGGAAAAGCTGAAGACACCAAAAAATAATTTCACCAAAAGCTGGCATTGTGAAATTTTTTTTCAACAACTGTACATCAGTAATCAAGCTAACGTCTTCTCTAGGAAAGGGTTAGATAGAGGGGGGGAGCTACTCATTAATAATATTCCTGAAAATGATTTCAAACATATTATTGATTTGGGTTGTGGTAATGGTATCGTCGGAATTGCTGCTGCTATTAAATTTCCTTCTGCACAAATATTGTTTATTGACGAATCATTTATGGCTATCGCTTCAACAAAAACAAATGTTCAGCATAATATTTCGCAACTTGCATTAAACTCAAATCAGTATCAATTTTTGGTGAACAACTCGTTGGATGGCTTTATCAAAGAAAGTGTCGATCTTATATTGTGTAATCCACCTTTTCACCAACAGCAAACTATTACTGATCATATAGCCTGGCAAATGATAAATGATTCCTATCGGATCTTGAAAAATAAAGGCCGGTTAATCCTGGTTGGTAATCGACACTTAAAATATCACCTGAAAATGAAACGAATTTTTAGCAACAGTCAATTACTACACTCCACCAAAAACTTTGTGGTGTTGGAAAGTATCAAGTCTGTTTGAAGGGTGTTTTTTTTGATGCAGCTGTAAAATAATTTTGTGTTGCATCATTCTCTAATTCAAGATGATGGTGAATAGCTTCGCTGAAAGATTCATCGCTTATCCAGTGATTCGAAAAAGTGAAAATGGGTTCAAAACCTCTTTGAAGTTTATGCTCTCCCTGTGCCCCCGCATCAAATTTTTGTAGTTTGTTTTTTATGCAATAATCAACACCCTGATAATAACAGCATTCAAAGTGTAAAAATTGAAACTCTTGTAGACACCCCCAATAACGGCCATAGAGCGTCTGACTATCTTTCAGATATAATGCCGCAGCGACAATTTGCTGATTAAACCTAGCCACTATCATCACTATATGAGGCTTTAATCTTTGCCCTAACAGTTGAAAAAAATCTGCCGTTAAATAACCACCAAAACCGCTACGTTTAAGATAAGTGTGTTGATAAAATTGATAAAAAATCTGCCATATTTTCGGCGTTATTTCACTGCCTTCAAGTACAGCCATAGTGATACCCTGAGTGAGCACTTTTTTTCTTTCCCGTTTTATATCTTTTCTTCTTTTTATCTTCAGTTGATGTAAAAAATTATCAAAATTTTTGTAATCCCGATTAAACCAGTGAAATTGCACCCCCTTTTTCTGAAACATTTGTTGAGAAGCAAAAGCCATACTTTCTGTTTTCTGCGGAAACAAGAGGTGCCAGGAAGAATAGTGATTTGTCACACAATGCTTGGAAATTTCATCTAAAACACAGCGATATATTTCCTCTTTATCATAGTCTGGATGGCAAAATATTTTTTTACCTGTAACCGGTGTAAAAGGAATTGCCGTAACCAATTTTGGATAATAATTCAATCCATATGTCAGGTAGGCTTTGGCCCATTCAAAATCAAACACATATTCACCATAACTATGATGCTTGATAAACAGTGGTACAAAAGCTATCAATTGTTGTTGGTCTTTAACGATGAGATGTTGCGTAAGCCAGCCACTATGCTTGCCAATTACCGCTGAATCTTCAAGTGTTTTAAAAAATTCCCATTGCAGGAATGGATTTTCAGTATCAACAATTTCACCATAATTCAACGCATCAATCTGGCTAATTGAATCGATAAACTGCAGTTTAAAATTCATGCCGTTTTCTATCCACCAGCAAATTGTAGATCAGCAAGTCGCTTATAGAGTGCATTCGATTTTATGAGCTGTTGGTGAGTGCCTGTAGCGATTATCCGACCTTCATCCAATACCGCTATTTTATCAACGTGTAATATGGTTGCAAGACGATGGGCTATGATGATGGTCGTGCGATTTTTCATCAATTGTTCCAGTGCCAGTTGCACTTTCTTTTCAGATTCGGCATCCAACGCGCTTGTGGCTTCATCCAGTAATAAAATACGTGGATCTTTCAATATGGCTCTGGCAATCGCCAGACGTTGCTTTTGACCACCCGATAATCTAACTCCCTGTTCACCTAAATGACTCTGGTAACCCGCTGGCAATTTCATAATAAACTCATCGGCATGGGCAGCTTTGGCGGCATCAATTAC
>CAZKUH010000155.1:0-5813 GCA_964555895.1 uncultured Enterobacterales bacterium | reverse complement strand
ATTTCTTGGCATGCTACCGACAGCAATCTCATCAGAAGGTACTTAAGGACAAATTGTATGTCATATCGACCGTAGTGGAGAGATATTGCTCCGGTAGCACTGTTACAACTGGAAGTTTCCTCCACTTTGGTACCCAAAGCGCTCCTTTGTGTCGCGGGGCAAGCTTTCGGAATGACACTTTTGTTGTTGTTGTATTTTCCCTTAAGTACCTACCTATGACAGCAATCTAACCGGTTAGCCCATACGGGTCGATGGATGCTTTCAGGAAAAAATCAGGCATAAAATATGTCTAACACTTTTCAGGATGGGAATATGATTCAAATTCAGCAAGTGAGTAAAAGTTTCGCCGCATTAATAGCCGTCGATGATTTATCTTTAACTATCGACACGGGTGAGATTTTCGGACTGTTAGGTCCAAATGGCGCAGGGAAAACCACCACTATCTCTATGAGTTGTGGTTTGGTCAGTCCTGACACGGGTTCAATCACAATCAATGGTTTGCAACCCCAAAGTAGAGAAGCCCGAAAAGTAATGGGCCTGGTGCCACAGTCGATTGCTCTTTACGAAGAACTGACGGCGCTGGATAACCTTAAATTTTTCTGCCGGCTTTACGGAATTTATGGTGGCTATGAAAAAAAACGTATCGATTGGGCGCTGGATTTTGTTGATCTGGTGGCGCGGAAAGCAGATCCGGTAAATGAATATTCTGGTGGTATGAAAAGGAGATTAAATCTAGCGGTTTCTTTACTTCAGGATCCTGAAACCATTTTTATGGATGAACCTACGGCAGGCGTTGATCCTCAATCCAGAAACAGTTTATTCGATAACGTACTCGAGCTGAAAAGTCTTGGGAAAACCATCGTTTACACCACGCATTACATGGAAGAAGCCGAGAAATTATGTGATCGAATCGGCATTCTTGATCAAGGGAAATTACTGGCACTCGATACCGTCGACCATTTGGTGAGTCAGTATGGGGGTGAAAGCACCTTATGGCTTAACACCAACCACGGTGAAACTGAAATTAAAACCACGCATCCAGCGGCAGACCTGTTACAACAATTACAGCATGTAGACGAATTAATTGATATCAAGTTAACCAAACCGGATCTTGAAACCGTATTTTTAAACCTTACCGGCAAACAGCTGAGGGATTAACAGGGGACCCATAATGAAAGCAATTCTGGCCATCATGAACAAAGATTTCAAACTGTTATTTAAAGATAAAATGGCGGTATTTTTCACATTTATCTTTCCCTTGATTTTTGCATTTTTCTTTGGTTCCATTTTCAGTGGTGGCAGCACGACAAAAGGTATGAAAGTTACGGTGACGGATCTGGATAAAACCGTCGCTTCCAGAGCTTTTGTAAAACAACTGAAAAATTCCGACGCCCTTAGAGTGACAACATCAACCGAAAATAAAGCCCGATCGTTAGTTCGACTAGGGAAAGTAGTGGCCTTTATTATTTTACCCAAAGGGTTTGGCAAAAAATATTCAGCAGTTTTCAGCGGTACGCCGCCAGCAGTCAAAGTGGGTATCGATCCTTCCAGAAAAGCGGAAGCGGGTTTTCTGGAGGGCGCATTAATGAAATTGGGGGTTAAACGATTTACACAAATTTTTAATAACACCAATGCCTTGATGACCCAGTTGGATGTTTCAGTCGCTAGTATTCAACAAGATAAGAAGATGCCTAGTGCATGGAAAAATTTACTCTCTGAATTTCTGCCACAAATGAACCAATTGATAAAGAAGGAAAAGCGAGAAAAAGACTCGAATAAGAATTCAGCTTTTGTTGATTCAACAGTTGATTCAACAGTTGATTCAACCCAGCAAAATCCGATGGTGCCTTTGAAAATAATAAAACAAGCAGTTTCAGTAAAAAAATCAGGACCTCGAAATCCATTTTCCATCACCATACCACAAGCTATTATTTGGGCCATTATGGGGGTGGTTATTGGCTTTGCAGTCAATATCGTACAAGAAAAAAGGCTGGGTACGGTCAATCGTTTGTCCATGGCGCCTATCAGCCGATTGCAAATTATGTCCGGAAAAGCCTTGGGTTGCTTTGTGGCACAGTTTTTTGTCAGCAGTTTATTGCTCAGTATTGCCTATCTCTTTTTAGGCGTTACTTTCGACATAGCCTTGGTTCTACTGGCGCTCATTACCGTCGGTATCTGTTTTGTGGGTGTGATGATGTTTTTTGCTTCCATCGCCAAAACTGAAAGATCGGTTGCGGGTCTCACCAATGCTTTTTTAATTATTATGGCGATGATAGGTGGCGCCATGATCCCGCTCTTTGCCATGCCCGGCTGGATGCAGACAATCAGTAATATCAGCCCGGTTAAATGGTCAATACTTGCTTTGGAAGGTGCTATCTGGCGCGATTTTAGTTATACGGAAATGTTCTTGCCGATGGTTGTATTCATCTCCATAGGTCTGATATTTTTTGCTTTGGCGACCCGCTTGTTAAAGCTGGAAGAAATATAATCCGGTTGGGTTATTTACTCCAAGGTTGCGCCCCAAGAATGGCGCATTATCCAGGATTCAGGTTATTTATGACGTTGCTCTAATGATAACAGCATTTTTTTTCGCTCCAGACCACCGGCATAGCCCGTGAGTGAACCATTACTACCAATCACTCGATGACAAGGAATAATAATCGCAATAGGATTTTTGCCATTGGCACCACCAACAGCCCGGACAGCTTTTGCTGCTTTAACTTGTCGTGCAATTTGTGCATAGTTTCGAGTTTGCGCAAAAGGTATTTTTTGCAGAGCGTGCCATACTTTTTTCTGAAATTCAGTCCCTGCCGGTGCCAGCGCTAAATCAAACGTTTTTAAATGACCAGAAAAATATTCAGATAATTGGCAGCAGGCTTTTTCCAATAAAACATTTTTTAAATGATGCTGATGTTGATTTAAAATGCGTTGCAGTTTTTCCTTGTTTTTGCCCTCAATAAAATCGCAATGGGTAATTTCCTGGTTAATAACTTGAATTAGCATATCACCCAAGGGAGAATGAAAAATTTGAAATGCCTGATTGTTTTGCATGATGTTTCCTTTACCAATGTGGGTGAATAAATTGACAATAACTATTACTGGAGTCACTAAAACCTGGAAAAGCTACCCCTTGGACAACGCCGCTTCTCGCCAAAGTAAAATTGCCGCATAGGCGCGCCAGGGGCGACATTGATCCATTAATTTTAGTATTTCTTCTGGTTTGATATTCCCAAAATTTTGTTGAATGGTTTTGTCAATAACGCGATCGTTTCGCGGAAAAGCATCAGGATCATTCAATGCACGCATGGCGATATATTCTGCTGTCCATTGTCCAATACCTTTGATACGGCAGATGTTTTGCTTAAATTCTTCGACTGTTTGTTGCGCAGAAAATGAAACTTCCTCATTGAGTACCGCCCTAGATAAATCTTGTATGGTGCGGATGCGAGATTGGGTCAGACCGATATTTTGCAGATTGGCCTTGGACATAATTTTTGCTGGCGGAAAAGCGGTAAAAAATTTTTCAGAAAGAAAATGAGTTCCCGGTGTCTTTGATTTGATAGCCATGACCGGTTTCCCCAGGCGTTCAACAATTCTTGTCGCAATGGTGGTGGCCCCCTTCACTGATATTTGCTGTCCAATAACAGTCCTTATGGCAAGTTCGAAAGGATCCCAACAGCCAGGAATTCTAAGCCCTGGAGAAGCGTTCAAAATTTTGCGATGATTTGCCGATTTGTTTGTCGCACCAAACAAAATTGTTTTCTTTAACACGGAATCAATAGATAAAGGTGTGGCGACTGTATCAAACAGGCGTTCCAATTTACTTTTAAGCAGAAATAAGTTTTGTACTTTGCAATCAAATACTTTTACAAAAAGTCGATGATGTTTCGCTTGGTGAGTGACTTCAATTATGCCTGTCTCATGGTTTCCGGCACTTTTTGACAGAGGAATACTTCTTAAATATCGCTGACCATCAATCCATTCTATACCTGGGATAGCTCTATAAGCAAAAAAATCGAGGAGTGCTTCCCAGGCATACGGCGGCCGATAACTGATGTATAAAGGAATAAAATCATTGGCTTGAAGGGTGTTTTCAGCTGCTCTTCGAATTGTTGAGGGTGTACGTTGATAGCTTTTTTTAAATGCGTGATTAAATTGCCGCTGACTGTCGTAGCCGGAAGCGAATGCAATATCATGGATTGGTAGCCGAGTCTCATGCAGCAATTGTTTAGCAAATAACAAACGTCGGGTATTTTCCACTTGTTTGGGAGAAACACCAAGCTGTGTTATAAACAAGCGATATAAGTGACGACTGCTGCAATTAAGCATATCTGCGAGATTTTTTATACGGTTGCCGGCTAAATAACCGCTATTAATGATTCTAAGCGCGCTATTGATTGTGTTTGCACTCCCTTGCCACTGCGCAGAGCCGGGTGCAGATTCCGGGTGGCACCGCAAGCAAGGGCGCAACCCGGCTTGCTCGGCAGCAGAAGCATGTGCAAAATAAACTACATTTTCAGCTTTGGCCGCAGGTGCCGGACAAATTGAACGGCAGTAAATTCCTGTTGTCAAAACACCCGTGAAAAAGCGCCCATCAAAACGTGGATCTTTGCTTAATCTGGCCTGTTCACAAATTTTTTCGGCAAGCATGGTATGCAGGAAGTTGATGTCTCATCGTGTTATCATAAGGTAATATTATACATAAAGTGGCAATTTTCGGACCTTAATTCAAGATTTTCTGAAACAGGGGTTTTATTGAGCTGGAACATTGTTTTGCTAAAAAAATACTGTTATTAATATTATAGGTTTTTGACGGTTACTAATTTTACTATAAGTTTTATTCAATTGGGGGGGTGTATGTCATTGATTGTATGGACAGATTCTTTAAGTGTAGGTATCTCATCCATAGATGAGCAACATAAGATATTAATAAAAATTATTAATACACTGCATGATGCCATGGAAAGGAATGAAACCGATGCCAATATGAAAGAAATATTTGAACGTCTAACGGATTATACTGTGGTTCATTTTAAGTATGAAGAAGATTTATTTGATCAATATGATTATGAAGATTCAACTTCGCATAAACGCAAGCATCAAGCGCTTATTGACACCATTGGTACGTTAAAGCAAAAACTTGATTCAGGCGATCATAAAATCGGCATCGAAGTGCTGCAATTCTTGAACCGATGGTTGACGGATCACATTTTGAAAACCGACCATGCTTATACTGATTTTCTCAAATCAAAAGGTGTAGATTAATACCTTCCCTGACGTAAACGGAATATTTTCCACGATTTTCCTTGATTATGGTTATATCAATCGTATCTAAACCTCTTGCGAGTGGTAAACTATACAAATCAATTCTCATTGACTATTTTTTCCATGATATCAAATCGAGATCAAAGATATAGCACCATTGCCAGAGCTTGTCTGGCCGTGCTCAACGAGCAGTCTTTCCATAAGAAAACCCAGCAACAGCAAATATCTGCTGTTTATACGGCGATTGATTTAGCTTTTGATGAACAGCAAAAAAAATTATTAAGTGATGTTGATGGTTTTAAAACGGTATTAAAGGAAATACAGTTATTAGCCGAGAAAGGAAATAGTGCCGCCATTATACATTTAACAACAAAGATACTTAAATAAGGATTATATTATGCCTATGGTTGTCGTTTGTAATCCGAAGGGCGGTTCCGGGAAAACGACATTATCCACTAATTTGGCGGTGGCGCTTTCTCGACAAGGCAAGTCAGTTACGCTGCACGATTTAGACCCGCAACAATCAGCTTCAGATTGGCATAAATTAC
>CAZKUH010000154.1:0-5851 GCA_964555895.1 uncultured Enterobacterales bacterium | reverse complement strand
GATGTGTTTAAATCCCGCCTTTGCCAAAATTGCCGACCGATTCGATCCGATCGCATTATCTCGTTACCCCGAAGTGAGTGAGATTAACCATCTACATACTGCGGGCAATTCGTCCGGGATTGTTGATGGTGCTGCAGCACTATTAATCGGCACCCTTGAAGCTGGCAAACAACTCGGCCTGAAACCCCGTGCCAGATTAAGTGCAGCGGCTTCAATTGGTACCGAACCCACCATCATGCTCACCGGCCCGACCCCTAGTGCTATGAAAGTGCTGGCACGAGCCGGTATGCAAAAAACAGATATTGATCTCTGGGAGCTCAATGAAGCTTTTGCTGCGGTGGTATTATTGTTTATGCAACAGATGGATATCGATCACCATCGAATTAATGTTAATGGTGGTGCCATAGCCATGGGGCACCCGCTCGGCGCAACCGGAGCCATGCTGGTCAGCACGGTTTTGGATGAACTTGAACGGCGGGATCAAACCACGGCGCTCATTAATCTTTGTGTGGGTGCGGGTATGGGCACGGCTGCCATTATTGAGCGGATATGAGTTTTACAATCATTACAACACGGAATGATTATGAACTGGCGCTTTGCAGGTTGGCGAAAGTAAGCATCAAACGTTTACAGCCTGCCTCTTCAAAGTTAATTTGTACCGTAGTTTGATCACCATCACCTTCGATATTTAAAATAATACCGAAACCAAATTTCTGATGACGAACCGATTGTCCTAAACGAAAACCTCCCGGAATTTGCTGAGACGTTTGGGCGTAGACCAGTGGTCTGCTAATGGTGGCATTCAAGCGTACTTCTTCAAGGCAAGTGGTCGGTATTTCACCAATAAATCTTGAGATTTGTTGAAAACTTTCGCTTCCCCAGAGCCGTCTTCTTTCTGACCACGAAAGAAATAATTCTTGTCGTGCCCGAGTGATGCCTACATAAGCAAGCCTTCGTTCTTCTTCCAGTTTGTCAGGTTCTTCCATCGACATTTTATGTGGAAATAAACCTTCCTCCATCCCCGTGATAAAAACCAATGGAAATTCCAGCCCTTTGGCAGAATGCAGGGTCATGAGCTGGACCGCATCCTGATATTCATCCGCCTGTTGTTCACCTGACTCTAAAGCGGCATGGGATAAAAAAGCCTGAGTCGGGGTGAAAGATTCTTCAGTCAGCATTTCATCGGCATTGAATTCAGTACAAGCGGCGATTAATTCCTGTAAATTTTCTTGTCGGCTTTCCCAACGATCGTGCGGCTCTCTTAAATAGTTTTCCATCAGTTTTGCCGCTTGAATAATTTTCCGGATCTGCTCAACCAGTGTTAAAGATTCCGCTTGTTTTTGCAAAGATTGCAATAACGCATGAAAATTGGATAGTGCTGATATTGCCCGATTCGAAAGACCTTTGTTTTCACACAGAGCCATGCTGGCGCGCCATAAGCTACTGTCTTGTGTTCGTGCCTGTTGTCGCAGTTGTTGGATGGTCTTTTCACCAATACCCCTTGCGGGGGTGTTGACGATTCTCTCAAAAGCCGCATCATCATCAAAATTTTCTGTTAGCTTTAAATATGCCAGCGCATTTTTTATCTCTGCCCGGTCGAAAAAGCGCAATCCACCGTAAATCCGGTAAGGAATTTGCCGGATCAAAAGCATTTCCTCAAGCACGCGCGATTGCGCATTGGAACGATACAAAATAGCAGCACTATCCCATTTATCCTTTTTTTTATGCCAAGCCTGTAATTGTTCGGCTATAAAACGAGCCTCTTCTTGTTCGTTAAAAGCCTGATAAACCTTGATTGCCGCACCTTTGTCATCTTCGGTCCAAAGATTTTTTCCCATACGACCATAATTATTTGCAATGACCGCATTAGCGGCTTCAAGAATAGTGGCTGTTGATCGATAATTCTGTTCCAGCTTGATGGTATGGCTTTTTGCATAGTCTTGTTGAAAGCGCTGAATATTTTCTACTTTTGCACCCCGCCAGCCATAAATAGATTGGTCATCGTCACCAACAATAGTGATATTGCCTTTTTTGATGCTGAGCGCCTTTAACCATAAATACTGGATGTGGTTGGTATCTTGAAATTCGTCCACCAGTATATGGTGAAAACGTTCTTGATAATGCGCGAGAATGAAGGGTTTTTGTTGCCACAATTCATAAGCTCTGAGCAAAAGTTCGGCAAAATCAACCAAAGAACTACGGTTACAAGTACTTTCATATGCAAGATACACTTGCTGCATGACCCGCGAAAATTTGTCACCCGAACTCGCCACTTGTTGCGCACGAAGACCTTCATCCTTCTGATCATTAATAAACCACTGGAGTTGTCTGGCTGACCACTGTTTTTCATCGATATTCAGTTCTTTCAAAATCCTTCTAATTAAACGAAGTTGGTCCTCACTATCAAGAATTTGAAAGTTTTGATTAAGATTTGCATCTTGCCAATGTAATCTGAGCAGGCGATTAGCCAGACCATGAAATGTACCCAGCCACATTGCATTGACCGGGTGCTGTAACATATTTTCCACCCGTCCCCGCATTTCTCTAGCCGCTTTATTAGTAAAGGTGACCGCAAGTATGGCATGTGGCGGGATCCCCTGCAGCAACCACCAGGCTATGCGGTGAACTAACACCCGAGTTTTGCCTGAGCCTGCTCCAGCCAACACCAACAAGGGTTCATTTGGATAGAGAACCGACTCCTGTTGTGGCAAGTTTAGCTGATCAACAATTTGTGCTATATCCATTATTTTTGTCTTTTACAGTTAGCAGAAAGGTTTAAAAACTGTTAGCATTGTACCAACAACTCAGCAAATGCCTAGTGTTTTGTCTTAATCTCTATGAAAGTCACGAACTTTGACCCAGTTGGAGCCTGAACAAGTATAGGGCTAGGTCTTGAGTACAAATAGCGATAATGTCTCCTTGGCGGACTCTTTTCTTGTTAATTTTCAAAGTAATCACTTTCAGGTAAAATATATTTGTGTATCAACTCAATCCCAAACAACGAGAAGCTGTTAGCCACATTCATGGACCCTTGTTGGTGTTGGCTGGAGCAGGCTCAGGCAAAACCAGTGTCATAACACAAAAAATCAGCCATCTTATACATCATTGTGATTATCGACCGGATCAGATTGCAGCGATAACTTTCACCAATAAATCAGCGCGGGAAATGAACTCCCGAGTTAGCACTTTACTTAAGGGAACCTCTCTGAAAGGGCTAAAAGTTGCTACTTTTCATAATTTAGGTTTGCAATTTATTCGTCAAGAGATAGCGTTATTACCATTAAGAGCGAACTTTTCAATTTTTGATGGTCAGGATAGTATGGCCTTATTGAAGGAGATCAGCTCAGGTGAAATAGCCGGCGATAATCAACGGTTGTACGAGCTGCAACAGCTGATATCGTCTTGGAAAAATCTCTTGGTGAGTCCGGAAAAAGCCCGGACTCAGGCGAACAATATGGATGAGCAACTCGCCACCAAGATTTATGAAAAATATCAACGTTATTTACACGCCTATAATGCCCTGGATTTTGATGATCTGATCCGGCTTCCTGTGGAATTGCTACAAACGCATGAAGAAGTACGAGAGCGATGGCAGCACAAGATCCGCTATTTGCTGGTGGATGAATATCAAGATACCAATACCTGCCAATACAATTTTATCAAATTATTGGCGGGCGTTAGAGCACATTTTACCGTTGTGGGAGATGATGACCAGTCAATCTATGCCTGGCGCGGCGCCAATCCCGAAAATCTGGCTTTATTACAGACGGATTACCCACAACTGGAAGTGATCATGCTGGAACAAAACTATCGCTCTTCCGGACGAATTTTAAAGGTTGCTAATCAACTCATTGATAACAATGATCATTTGTTCGTAAAAAAACTCTGGTCCGATCATGCCTATGGCGATCCGGTCAGAGTGCTGGAAGTCGCCAATGAAGAGCAGGAAGCAGAAAGAATTGCCGCCGAAATCATTACCCAACATTTTAATCAAGCTGTTTCTTATAATGAGTTTGCGGTGTTGTATCGTGGCAATCATCAATCTCGCGCTATTGAAAAAGCGCTCATGGCAAATAATATTCCATACCGTGTGAGTGGCGGCACCTCATTTTTTTCTCGTAGTGAGATCAAGGATGTGATGGCATATTTGCGGCTGATTGCAAATACAACCGACGATAATGCTTTTTTGCGCATAGTGAATATTCCTCGTCGTGAAATCGGTGCTAGCACCCTGGAAAAACTTGGCAATATTGCCTCAAGAGAACAATGTGCCATGTTGGAAGCCATTCAACCTCAATGGTTAAGTGAAGTGTTGAGCAGCAGGCGGGTGCAGGTACTAGAAAAATTTAAGCAGTTGATTGAAACGGTGAGAAAACAAATGGAGCTTCAGGGTATGGAAAAAGCATTACATACCTTTGTCCACAAAACAGCCTACCAGCACTGGTTGCTTGAGACTTCCAGTAATGAAAAAGTGGCCGAATTTCGCTGGCGCAATGTAGAGGATTTACTGGGCTGGGTCTGTCGCATGCAAACAGACGATAATGGTCAGGCGATCGATCTTGCCAGCATCATGAACAAGTTAATGTTAAGAGAATGCCTGGAGCAACAACAAGATGAAGATCAACAAAATGTAGAACTGATGACTTTACATGCCGCCAAAGGGCTTGAGTTTCCCAGAGTATATCTGGTGGGGATGGAGGAAGAATTATTACCACATCGTAGCAGTATTGAAGATGATAAGATTGACGAAGAAAGGCGGCTGGCTTATGTGGGTATTACTCGGGCACAGAAAACACTTTGTTTAACCCTGGCCAAAGTCAGACGACGTTTTGGCGAATTGGTGCGTACCGAGGCGAGCCGCTTTATTGACGAATTACCCCAGGACGATCTGGTATGGGAAGGTCGTGGTAAGAAACTCACCTCCGATCAACGCCAAGAAAATAACCAGGCTCACCTAGCAAATTTACGCGCTATGTTTAAATAATCAATGAACAGAAAAATTGGCACTCCAATTAGCCTAAAGGGTACTTTACAGACATAAATCCCCTCTCTATTACACGACACTCAGAGCGCGACTGTCCGTGTTACTTACTGTTTTCCAACATATATTCAATAGCACTTTTAATTTCACCTGTTGAACATTGCATACACATACCTCTTGATGGCATTGCGCCAATACCATCAATGGAGGATTTAACTAGAACATCCAGTCCTTTGGCAATTCGAGGAGCCCAATCTGCGGCATTGCCAAATTTAGGTGCGCCTGCCACACCACTCGCGTGACAGATTGTACACGCAGTATTATAGATTTCTTCGCCTGTCCGAGGATTCGTTTTTTTCGCCGAAGACCCCATTACAGGCTGAGGTTGCTCTACTGCGTCACCTGGTCGATTGGCTTCACCTACAAATTCAGTCCTTTCAGAAATAGTTTTATCTGACATAGTTTTAGCGAACACAACAGCTGAAGCAGATGAAATAATGAAAAAAATGAGTATTTTGGTTAAGTTATGCATAATTAAATCCTGTTATTTACTGTTTTCTAACATGTATTCGATTGTACTCTTTATTTCATCCGTTGAACATTCCATGCACATACCTTTTGCCGGCATACCCCCTTTGCCATTGAGTGCAGAACTCAGTAGTGCCGCGATCCCTTTCGCCGCCCGAGGCGCCCAGTCGGTTGCATTACCAAATTTGGGGGCACCAGCCACACCGGTTGCATGGCAAACGGTACAGGCTTTGTTATAGATAGATTCACCGGTTTGAGGTGCCTTATCGCCTTCTACTGACACGGTTTCTACTACCTGGGGTTGCTCTATCGTATCTCCTGGCCGGTAGACTTTTCCAACTG
>CAZKUH010000153.1:0-5922 GCA_964555895.1 uncultured Enterobacterales bacterium | reverse complement strand
CTGGGGTATTAGATTCCAACTCAGGCTGTGAAGCTGCCGTAGTATTTTGGCCTAAGATTGTGCCATTGACAGTGTTTATCTGTATGGTTTCATCAATAGTTGTGTGGGAGGATAATGGATTACTGAGATCGGCTTTTTCATTGTTTTGTTGTTTAGCTGTATTTAAATCTTCAGCTGTGATCACAATGAGTTTTTCGACAGGCGTATTAGATGAGTCTGTAGGGTCAACGACTGTTAAGGTAGCAGAGATGTTTTGGGAAATAAAATTTTCAGAGGGTGTAAAGTAAATTTGCGTGATTTGCCCATCACTATCCGTTAAAGCTTCGATATGCCCATAATGAGGATGGATTGAAATGTTATGAATTTTTACCGAATTGTTAAGGCTTGCCGATAAAATGCTGGAAATGTCTAGGGGCTGATCGAAATAATCAGGATGTGTGGGATCATTGATTGAATGTTCACTTTTTGTTGTGCTCTTATCGATAGGCGAAATATGTAGATTCTGGATGGAGTCATTTTTAAGTGGAGCCATTATCTCGTTTTCGTTTTCCTGTGCTTGAAAGGCAGGCTCTTCCTTTTTAATAAATACGTTTTGAGAAAATAATTCTTCTTTGTGTTCAAGGTTGGTTTCTTTAGTCGATGCTCTGTTGTGATGTAGGGCAGAGGAGCTATTTTCTTGTTGTCCGAAAACAAAATCTATATCTTGGGCTATATTTTGATTATTATTGGTCGCCATGATTTACTCCATAGTCTAAAAAATATCTATGCATAATCATGACGCGGTGTTGAGCATAATTCTGAGAAAAAGAGCGCAAAAGTGATCTATACGAAATATCTAAATAGTAAATTTGTGACAGACTTCCGGAAAGGTTCAGGTGTAACGAATGTATTTGATGAATTGGGCCGGGGATAGTGGTGCAAAATTTTTCTTTACCTAAAGCCTGGAAGAAGCCAGAAGTTATTATCGCTTCATTGTTGATAAATTTATTGGCACTGGCTTTGCCGATTGTCATATTACAGGTTTACGATCGTATAATTCCTTACCAGGCAATCGATACTTTATTCGTGTTCTTTATAGGAATGTTGGTTGTAATTTTTTGTGATTTTTGGCTGAAAAATTGGCGGTCGATGATATTAAGTTGGGAGGGCGCTAAATTTGATCATCAAGCCAGTTTGTCAACTATTGATCATATATTAAAGGTGCGGACACAAGATTTTGAAAGTAAGCCGACGGGATATTTTGTGGACAAGTTTTATGCATTGGAAAAAGTTCAGGAATTTTTTTCTGGGCAGGCTTTTTTGTTGCTATTGGATATCCCCTTTATCTTATTATATTTGCTGTTGATTGCGTACATTGATGGTTTTTTGATTGTGATTCCACTACTTTTACTGATGATTTTTTTGTGGATTTCTGTGGTTGCCGGACAAAATTTGCACCAGGCACTAACGACGCGATCGAACATGGAAAACCGGCGACAAAATTTTATTATTGAAGTTCTGCAAGGTATTCACACGATAAAATCGATGGCGATGGAAGCTTTTATGATGCGTCGTTATGAAAAATTACAACTTCAATCGGCAGAGAGTATTTATGATTTAAGTCAGTTGAATAGTATTGTACAAGGTATCGGTGCTTCTTTTTCTCAATTGGCGACGATTTGTTTTGTTGGCTTCGGAAGCGTTTGGGTGGTTGACGGTAAGCTTTCTATGGGGGCATTAGTTGCAGGGACTATGTTGACAGGGCGTGTTTTACAGCCAGGGTTGAAGGCAATGAATGTCTGGATTCAGTTTCAAGGTGTAAAACTTGCGATTGATAAAGTGAATGAATTTTTTCAGTTACCGCAAAGACAGCATGGCCATAAAGTTTCGGCAAAAAAGCTGATGGGCCATTTTGAGTTAGAAGATGTGTGCTTTAAATATCCCGGACAAGACCGCCTTTTAATCGATCATCTTTCGCTAAATATTGCTCCAGGCGAATCCATTGGTATTAACGGCGACAATGGTGTTGGAAAATCTACTTTATTGAATTTGATGGCCGGGTTTATTACACCCGAAAGTGGAACAATTCGCTTGGATGGTTTGGAATTGAGCGAATATGATTGCGAATTTTTGTATAGACAAATTGGCTTTGTTCCACAGAATGGCATTTTGGTGGAAGGGACAATCTTAGAAAACATGACGCTGTATCGGGAGGATGATGCCCATAAAGAAGCAGTAGAATTATCTAGGATGTTAGGGTTGGATCGCTTTATTGCCCAACTACCGGATGGGTTGGATACATATATCGGTGGGGCGGCAACGAACAATGTGCCAGAAGGGGTTAAACAGAACATTATTATTATTCGATCGCTGGTTAGTCATCCACAGATTGTGTTGTTTGATGATGCTAATGCCAATTTTGATATACGTAGTGATAATCAAATGATTAAGTTAATGCAGTTTATGCAGAAACAGAATCGAACTCTCATTATTGTTTCCCATAGACCATCTTTTTTACGGATTTGTCATCGGCAATTCGTGTTGTCTAAAGGACAAATTAGAGCAACTAAATGACTGGGTTAAATTCAGATAAAACAAATGTATTGCCACAAGATATTTCTGAAAAAATAGCGGCGGCTTTACGAAATGACAAGCTGGATGAGGTGAGTTCCGATTCCCCTTATGTTGCATGTTTATTCCCTTTATTGCAGGCTCTGGGGTGGAAAAATATTCGGCGTGAATTGATTGAGGCGTTACCCCATTTTGCTAGCGATCTTGATTTAGTGGATTTACGCAATATCCTGGTTGAAATTGGTTATGAGAGTACGCCACTAGTAACGACAGCGAATAAGATTCCGGCTGAACTCTATCCCTGTTTGTTTTTAGCTCGAAACGATGATGTTTATGTATTGATCGAGGACGAAGATGAAACGATCAAATGCTTTAACGCCAAGACTAAAACGACACAAAGTGTTGCAAAAGAGGCGCTGAATCTAAAAGGCACAGCCTACTTATTTACCGATAAACATTCGTCATACAATTCAGGGGGGCAAATATCGCAGACAGATAATTGGTTTCGGCTATTGACCGAACGGTTCAGAAAATTGATTACGCATTTGTTCGGTATGACATTTATGATTAATCTCATTACACTGATGGTGCCGTTAGTAATTATGCTGATATACGATAAAGTGATTGGCGCAAAATCATTGGAGGCGTTGCCTATGATTTTGTCAGGAGCGGCACTATTGATCGCTGCAGACTTAGTACTGCGCTATCTACGCGCCAGGCTACTGGGTGTGGTCGCAGGGCGCATGGATTATTTGATTGGCGTGGAAACATTCAAAAAACTGTTATATTTGCAGCCTTTGAGTATCGAACGGTCTACGATTCACGCACAATTAGCTCAACTTAAACAATTTGACTCGGTGCGTGATTTTTTTACGGGGCAAACTGCTAGTATCGTATTGGAACTCCCGTTTGTGATCCTGTTTTTACTGGTGATTGCAATGATTGCCGGCTATATAGCGGTTGTACCTGTAGTGATGATTATCATTTACTGTATTGCTGCTGTGTTATTGATGCCACGCATTGCTCGGAAAGTGATGCAAGCGGGTATGGCGAGAACCAACAAACAACGCATGCTATTGCAAAGCCTATCAGGTTGGAAAGAAATTAAGGCGGTTGGTGGTGAAAATGTTTGGAAACAGCGTTTTCGTGAGATTTCTGGTGAAGCGGTGATGGCGAATTATGAAACCTTTGTTTTAAATACAATTATGAGCAATTTTGCGCAAGCCATCATGAATTTGAGTGCGCTGGTTGTTTTATCTCTGGGAGCTTTGTCGGTCATTGATGGCGAGATGAGTATTGGTGCGTTGATTGCGACCATGGCTTTAGTTTGGCGTGTACTTACTCCCTTACAGAGCCTTTTTTTAGCACTTTCAAAATTTCAGCAGACATTTAAATCAATGCGGCAAATTAATCAGTTAATGAAAATGCCGGAAGAAAAGAAAAACATAAATAGTGGGCTTGTGTTGAGTAACATGCAAGGCCATATTTGGCTTAATAGTATCAGTTTTCGTTACGGGGCGAATCAGAACCCGGCGTTAATGGGCGTGTCAGTGACAATAGAACCGGGTGAAATGGTAGCCATCGTTGGGCACACCGGTTCTGGAAAGTCAACCTTGCTGAAAATGATTGCCGGGATGTATATGCCTCAAGGTGGCACTATTATGATTGATGGCTTGGATTTACGGCAGTTGAATATTAACGAATTACGGCGCAATATTGCCTATGTGCCACAGGAAACAAAAGTTTTTCACGGGACGATTGCACAAAATATGCGTTTGGCGAATGGATTGGCTACGGATGAAGAATTGCATAGGGCGGCTGAAAAAGCTGGGATATTGGATGATATTTTAGCCTTGCCAAAAGGATTTGATACGCGTTTTTCAGATAATGCACTGACTCAATATCCGCCAGGATTTCTTCGGGCTTTATCAATTGCCCGTGCCTTAGTAACAACATCAAAGATTATTTTGCTTGATGAACCGGGTGCATCGCTGGATTTTGAGAGTGATAAGAGGTTTATTCAGCAATTACAAACACTTAAGCGGCGGAGTACGTTAGTGATGGTCAGCCATAGGCCAAGCCATATTCGTTTGGCGGATAAAGTTATTCTGCTTGAGCGTGGACGCGTAAAATTTATTGGCGATGCCGATAAAGCAGTTTCTATTTTAATGGGAGGGTAAATCATGTCACAACAGTTACCTTCAACCTTACCTAAAGCGAGAGCGCGTTTTTTAGCTCAAGCCATTCAATTGGAAGAACAAGGCATTAGTGAAATTATTAGTGCGGCTATTTATTTTAGCCTGGTGCTGTGTATTGCTGTAATTATCTGGGCATCATTAACCGAAGTGAATGAGATTACAAGTGCTAGGGGAGAAGTCGTACCCAAAGGGTATATTCATAATGTTCAACACCTGGAAGGCGGTATTGTTAGTGCAATTCATATTCGGGATGGCGATACCGTCAAAGCGGGACAGCTATTGATTGAATTTGCGGCACCGGCCAGTAGACCAGATTATGATCAGCTCAATGTGCGTCGGGTAAATTTACAGCTGAAACTTGAGCGGGTTGAGGCGATTAAAGAAAAAAGACTGCCAGATTTTGGAGCCTTAGGTATTAAATTTCCTGATTTAGCGGCCAAAGAAATGGCCAGCTATGCAGCGCAATTACGTAATATAGAAAATGAAAAAGCAGTATTGCAATCACAGATAAAACAGCGCCAACAGGAAAAAAACCAACAACAAAACAGGGTATTATCCCTGCAAAAGGAAATAGAGCTGTTAAAAAAACAGGTCGCTATGCGTGAAAAACTCAATCAGAAACATTTAGTTTCGAAAACTGAATTGTTGGAGATGAAAAGCCAACTGGCTAATCTCGAAAGTCAATTACGCTTAGCTAAAGATAGCATCAGCGTTGCTCAAACCGCTATTCAGGGGGCTGTTGATCGACTTAATGAATTTGATAGTCAACAGCAAAAAGAAGCCGAGTTTGAAGCTTCAGAAATCATGGGGCAGTTAGCAGAAATTGAAAAGTCATTGGTAAAGGCGCGGGATAAGGTTGAACGGTTGAAGATTTATGCGCCGATAGATGGGGTTGTTCAAGACTTGAAGATAACGAGTATCAATGCGGTTGTGCAGCCTGGCGCAGTCCTTTTAAAACTAGTACCTGTCAAGGGTGGTTTATGGGTTGAAGCACGGGTTTCTCCTGCAGATATTGGCCAAGTTCATGTCGGGCAGGAGGCCGAAGTCAGGGTCGATAGCTATGATGTAACGCGGTATGGGTTTATCCAAGGGAAAGTTCAGCAGATTTCACCTTCAACTTATTTAGATAGGCAAAACAAACCCTATTACCTCTGTCGAGTCGAATTAGAGAAAA
>CAZKUH010000152.1:0-5934 GCA_964555895.1 uncultured Enterobacterales bacterium | reverse complement strand
AGCTCAACTATTTTCCCCTTAGGTAAAGTCACGCTGACTACATCGAGTTTTTTATGCGCCAGTAAGTATTGAGCAGCAGCCACACAGCAAGCGGTGGCACAGCATCCCGTTGTTAAACCTGTTTTGAGTACCTTTGGCTGCTCTTTACTTTCTGGCCACATGAGTTATATTGCTGTGGATTAAGTAGACACTATTACGCAATCGAAACATCACGTACTATTTTGTGCTTTGCTATTGAGGCACAAAACAAGGTACTGATCGCTTGTGGATTAGAAGGAAAAAACAAGTGAAGATAAGTTGCCGTTAAATTATCTTGTTGATAAATAGCCTCTCCAGGAGCGGCAGACCTTTGGCGTTGGCCAAAAGTAATTGGTTCAGGTGTCTCATGACATCTTGAGCGATGATGTGCATGTCCACGTATATTGCCTTCCGGTAGTGGTGCTGTTTGTCGTTTTATGTTTCAAAAATAAAAATGAACAACTCATAAAGCCTTTGTTGTGTAAAAAAATAATCAGAGAAAAACAATTGCTCTATATAGAAAATAAAATACAACATTTAAACGACGACATCAAATATCTGGAGCAAACTATAAGCAAACAATGCTGTAGGTTAACAGAAATTAAAGAAAAAAAAGCACTTTTATCACGCCATGCTGACGAACATGACAAATCGCCTGAAAGCCAACAACAGCTGAAATATTTCCATTTTGGAGACATCACAATTTCAAAAAATGAATTAGACATTTGCTATTTGCAAGAACGACAGGCTTTCAAAGAGTGTAAATATCATGTGTGATGAAAATAGTTACCCTAGTTATTTTCAAGGTATCAAGTTGGCCTTTTTATTCAGTTTATTTGCTGCTTTATTTTTTTCTTTTGGTCATGACATTGTTTCTTTGCAATTTTCTTTCAGCTTCATCGTTACCATTACAGGTTTTGGTTACGCCATTTTCTTATTGTTTGAATATCAACCATCCATAACCAGAGAACAAAACACAAATAATCATGCCGGCAAGCTCAGCATGATTGGTGTCATTTCGATAACCGCACTACTCATGCTCCTTTTACCAGTTCCACTATTTGTCCTACTGGCGGTTCCTTTAAGCTTTGTTTGGTTTGTGCGTGTTTTTTACTATCACAGACAATTCATTCTAGCTGTGCTGGATGCTCTGCTTATTATTTCAAGTCTGGTCATTTCTTTTACTGTCGCACAACGTACAGATAATATTTTTTTGACTCTCTGGAGTTTTTATCTCATCCAGTCCAGCTGGATTTTGCTACCAAAAATAACGAGAATATTTAAAAATATCAGGCAAAAAATCATACAGACTACGACAAAATATGATCGCAGTCATTTAGCTGATTCAATCGCGGCTTTTGAGCAGGCCGAAATGACTGCAATCGCAGCTATCAAGGCTCTGTCCCCTGATAATTTAAGCACCTTTATACCCGTGCCACCTGAAAATGCACTCTGAAATCCTGCATTTTCAGGTAGCACGGGTATATATCCATAACGACTCAATCCAACTGTCAACCCAAGAAATCATCTGGAGAATTTCATGAAAACTAAAACTATGGTTTATTTCATCTTTATCCTTAGCGTAACCGCAGTTGTGTTCTACCCATCTCTACATCAAACCCTCAATGCAGAAAATTTTGTCAGCAGGGTTGGGGACAAAAAGCCCACTCAAGCAACACCGAAACAGTTTGAAGAAAATAATAATATTGATGTGGTATTTGTGCTCGATACAACCGGTAGCATGGGTGGTCTTATTCAAGCAGCAAAAGAAAAAATCTGGTCCATCGCCAGTACACTGGCCAGTAATTCAACAATAAATGGAACCAGCAAGCAAGATGTAGTTAACATCAGAATGGGGCTAGTAGCATTTCGAGACAAGGGTGACAATTATGTCACTCGTGTGGTCGATCTAACTGATAATCTCGATGCCATGTATGCAAAGTTGATGGATTTCAAAGCCAGCGGAGGAGGTGATGGCCCTGAAAGTGTTAATCTAGCTTTATATGATGCCGTAACTAAAATGTCCTGGAATAAAAACAACAACACCTACAAAGTAATATTTCTAATCGGCGATGCACCGCCTCACATGGATTACCAAGATGATATCAAGTATCCACAAACAATCGCTTTAGCTAATAAAAAAGGAATTATTATCAACACCATCCAGGCCGGCAGAGATTTTCAAACCAAAAAAAAATGGCAGCAAATAGCCGCCTTGAGTCAAGGTGATTATTTCCAGGTTAGTGCTTCAGGAAATGCAGTTGCCATTACATCACCTTTTGATAGAAAGATCACCGAACTGTCAAACCGGCTAGATGACACCATTATCGTCTATGGTGATCGGAACGAACGTATCGCCATGTCAAAAAAAGTGAATGAAAGTAAAAATCTCACAAAAAGGCTATCAGCAACAAGTAGAACCAGACGCGCAGTATACAATAATACGGCCAGTGGCAGAAAAAATACCACAACAGAGAATGATTTGGTTGGTGCAGTGCGAGAAGGTAAAATAAAACTGGACAAATTAGAGGCCAAATTTTTACCAAGCGCTCTGGCGATGCTCTCAAAAGAGCAACAAAAGAAATATATTGTTAATAAGATTAAAGCCAGGAAATCCATAAGACAAGAATTACAAACCGCCGTTCAGCAAAGAGCAAAATTTCTCAAAGATGAAGTAGCTAAATTAGGTGAGGCGAAGAATTCCTTTGACACAAAAATCTATCAATCTGTCAAAAAACAGGCTGAAGAAAAAGGTATAATTTATACAGAAGAATCGCTCTCATACTGAATGCCGCCCGGTCTGATTAACATAATAGTCGTAGTATAAGGAAGGGGGCTTTCTGCCTCCTTTGTTGTTATTTAAGGAATAATAGTTTATTCGTTTGTGATATCATACCCGCGAAAAGATGAGATATTTTCAGTTCAATTAATTTTTCAAGCCAACTGCGATACTTGTCACAATTTTAAGGTACTTGTCTGAATATGAATCAAGCTATAGGTTTTGTGATAGGTCAACGCTGGGCCAGTCACACGGAAGCAGATCTCGGCCTTGGGATTGTTATTGAACTGGAAGGAAGACGCGTTACTCTCAGTTTCCCCGCAGTCGCTGAAATACGAACCTACGCAACCAAAGATGCGCCTTTAAGCCGTATCAAATACGCCCCGGAAGAAAAAATCACTAATACCGATGATGAAAGTTTTATCATCGTTGAGGTTACCGAAGAAAAAGGTTTACTCTGCTATCATTGCCTTGATGAAGATAATCAATCACGGCAAGTCAGTGAATTACAACTCTCGGCATTTGTCCGATTTTCAACGCCTCAACAACGTTTATTCAGTGGACAATTTGGTGGGGAAAGATCATTTAAACTTCGGGTTGAAACTCTCGAACATGTCTATCAACTACAACAGGCCGATGTTCAGGGCTTATTGGGAAGCCGCACAAATTTATTGGCACACCAGCTTTATATTGCCCATGAGGTCTCACAGCGTCATGCCCCTCGGGTTCTTCTGGCAGATGAAGTGGGTTTGGGCAAAACCATAGAAGCCGGCATGATCCTGCACCAGCAAATTCTCAGTGGTAAAACCGAACGGGTATTAATTATCGTTCCTGAAAGCTTATTGCATCAATGGTTGGTCGAAATGCTGCGCCGATTTAACCTGCCATTCGCTATTTTTGATCAATCCAGATTGGTGGCATTATCTGACGATAACCATGAATCTGAAGATGAAGACCTAAAAACTGAAAAAGACACTAGCACCGAAAATTTTTCAAATCCACCGCATACAGATATTAATCCTTTTGCAACTGAACAAAAAATCATCTGCTCGCTGAATTTTTTAATGTCTGACTCTGCGGTACAACAACAAGTTCTGCAAGCCGACTGGGATATGGTTATCATTGATGAAGCACATCATATTTTTTGGTCGGAGACTCACAGTAGCAAAGAATATCTATTTGCAGAAAAACTCTCCCGACAAACTGAAGGATTACTTTTACTCACTGCAACCCCGGAGCAGGCTGGTATTGATAGTCACTTTGCTCGCTTACGTTTACTCGATCCCGATCGCTTTAACTCTTTAGTTGATTTTAAAAAAGAGGCTGAAGGTTACCGACAAATCAATCAACTCATCAATAAATTACAAACCATTGAAGAAGTGGCTTTTTCTGCTGTTGAAATGAAAATTTTGTCACAACATCTGGCCACTTCAAACAAAATGGTTATTGAAAATCACCTATCAGACCAAAAACAAAAATCAGCGCTCATAACAGCGCTTCTTGATCAATACGGTACTGGCAGAGTATTGTTCCGAAACACGCGAGTCAACATTAAAAATTTCCCAAAAAGACAGGTTCTTCCCTGTCCCTTAACCGATACAGCAAATATCTATGGAGATTTAACCACAAGTTTACCCGACGATAATCTTATCGATGGCCTACTCTTTCCAGAACACTTTACAGCGGAAAATACCTGGATCAATAAAGATCCACGTGTGGGTTGGTTAGAAAGTTTATTAAAATCAGTCAAAAAAGAAAAAGTTTTGGTCATCTGTCATTTTAAAGAAACGGCTATTGCGCTGGATAAATTTTTAAACTTGCAGGCAGGCATTAGAAGTACTTGTTTTTATGAAGGCCTGAGCATCCTGGAAAGGGATCGTTCTGCAGCATATTTCTCTGATAATGAAACTGGTGCACAAACATTAATTTGTTCAGAAATCGGCAGCGAAGGCCGAAATTTCCAATTCGCTCACCATCTGGTCCTTTTCGATTTACCCCTAAACCCTGATCTGGTAGAACAAAGAATTGGCCGGCTCGACAGAATTGGTCAAACCGAAACCATCAAAATCCATGTGCCCTTTATCGAGAACCTGCCGCAAGCAGTGATGTTTCAGTGGTATCACAATGCCCTGAATATCTTTCAAAAAAGTTGTGCAGCAGGATATTTGATTTATCAAAAATACCAGCAGGAACTCCAACAACAATTACAACATCAAGATGATCAATTAAAGATTTTACTCGAGAGTGCTCAAACACATACCTTATCTCTCATGGAAGAGTTTCAACAAGGTAGAGATCGATTGTTGGAACTCAACTCTTGCAACCCCAAAATTGCAGAGAATTTAATTACCACCATCGAAGCCATGGAAAAAGAAAATTTACTGCTTCATTATATGGTCAATGTATTTGACTATTTTGGTGTAGAACATGAACCTCACTCTGAGGGTAGTATTATTATCCGACCGGGTGATCATATGCATCAGGAACATTTCCCCGGACTCAAATCAGCAGGTAATACTCTCACCTACGTCCGCGAAATTGCCTTGTCTCGAGAAGATATGGAGTTTCTGAGTTGGGAACATCCGATGGTAACTGATGTAATAGATATCATCCTCAACACCGAACTAGGTAACTCTGCGGTGAGTATGATGCGTGTTAAAGGCCTGGCGCCAGGCACCTTGTTACTGGAAAGTTTTTACACCGCAACCTCCATGGCACCGAAATCTTTACAGCTGTCCAAATACCTGCAACAAAAACCCTACCGTTTTTTGTTTGACATAAAAGGTAAAAATCTAGCTGAAGTTGTACCACACCACAAACTTAATTCACTTTGTCAGTCCATAAAAAAACGCCAAGCTCAAAACATAGTTTCTCAGCTAAGAACGACTGTTGAAAACATTCTACAGTACGCTCAAATTGCCATGGAAAAACAAATACCGGAAATAAAAAAACAAGCGTTAAGGCGAATGAATCGGGAACTTACTCTGGAAAAGGAACGGTTGATCACCTTGCAAAAAAATAATAGCGCTATTCGTCAAGATGAGATTGATTATATCGAACAACAACAAATACTCTCTCAGCAGTTTCTTGATCAAACTGAAGCACAATTACAAAGTATTCGATTAATTATTAATTAT
>CAZKUH010000151.1:0-5944 GCA_964555895.1 uncultured Enterobacterales bacterium | reverse complement strand
TAGAAGATACTGGTATTGGTATTGAGCCAGATAAAATCGAAGATCTTTTCAATTCATTTCAGCAGGCTGATACCACCATAATGCGTAAATACGGGGGCACTGGTTTGGGTTTGGGCATCACTCGGCATCTGGCAAATCTCATGGGAGGAGAATGCGGTGCTGAGAGTGAATTGAACAAAGGTTCCACATTCTGGTTTACCGCCTGGTTAGATTGTGGGCAGACTGACCAAAAACGCATCAAAGAAAACACACCTACCCATGTTGAAATAGCCTTAAAAAACTATCAGGATATGAAAATTTTACTGGTTGAAGATAACGCCATTAATCGGGAGGTGGCGACGGATTTACTGCATAGTGTAAATTTGCAGGTAGAAGCTGCCGAGAACGGTTTGATCGCGTTGGATAAATTAGCCGAACAACGGTTTGATTTGATTTTAATGGATCTGCAAATGCCAGAAATGGATGGACTGGAAGCGACAAAACAAATCCGCAAAAAATGGCCGGCTGATGAATTACCCATTTTAGCCATGACGGCCAATATATTTCTGGAAGACCGTCTCTCCTGTTTGAATGTTGGTATGAATGATTTTGTCGCCAAACCGGTGGATCCCCTCAATCTTTTTAAATCACTGTTAAAGTGGTTACCAAACAAAGAAGATCCGCAACCACTCAAAAAAGGAAACTCGACACAGACAATTCAAAACAAGCTACCACCAAGTGATGAACGGACATTGTTAACCAAGATAAATGGACTTGATTTGGATATTGTCAGCAGAAATTTAGCCGGTAAACTTGATGGTTTGTTTGCCTTGATTAATAAATTAGACACACAATTAGCACGTGATATTACCTTGCTCTTTAATGCGTTTGATTCCAACAACAAGGAAAAATGTCTGGAGATTATACACACCTTAAAAGGTACTGTAGGGACTTTAGGGTTAGTGAAAATCCAACGCAAGGTGGTGTTAATTGACAAGATGCTCAGAGACGACAAATTGAACAGTGCGCTGAAGACTCAAATAAAAGCACTGGCAAAATTACAAAAAAAATTAAGTCAGGATCTAGAGAAAATTTCTTTTAAAACAAACAATAGTGAGACTAAAACAACGACTTTTAATGAGGATATTGAGATATTGCACAAATTGCTAATACTTTTAAAACAAGATAATGCCAAAGCCAATGATTTGTTGCGTAACAATGAAGGGAATTTGACCCATTCTTTTGGCGAAATCATTGAAACGCTTTCGTCGCAAATCACCCAGTATAATTATTCTGAAGCAATTATCACATTAGAAGAAGTACAAAATCGTTTTTCTGGAAAGACATCCTAATATCTGGCTATTTTACACCCATCATCATTGCATAGGTCGGTGCTTAAGAGAAAACAGTCTGTCATTTCGAGCGTAGTGGAGAGATCTAGCTTTGGCAGAATTGTTGCTCCCTGAATGTGAGTTAATCCACTTGGGCATCCCGAGCACGCCTTGGAGTCGGGGACAAGCTTTCAGTATGAAAGCGATTTTTTGTTGCGACAATATTGCACATTTCAGCTTAAAACCGAGCTACAAAATGATGATGGGTTAAATTAGTTTGCCACCTTCTGTGTGATTTTTTTAAGATTCTGCCTGAAGGATTTCTGGTAATCCACAGGGCACCATTAACCATACAAATTGTAAGGATTGACACAGATCAATATTTGGTTTGATAACGGCGCATATTCTCAAAAAACGGCTAGCATTGTAATGTAGATGTTGAATGGGAAGTTGACCAATGACGAAAGTAGCTGTAGGTACTAAATCTCTTCAAATTAAACAAGAAGCGACCATTTATGAAGTGGCCGAATTAAAACAACAGATACTTGATTTTATTGAGACAGACTGTGGAATTGACTTCGATTTAAGCAAAGTTTCATCATTGGATTCGGCGGTAGTTCAATTATTGCTGGCCACGAAAATTGAACTGGAATCTCGAGATCTTTCTTTCGGTATTTCCGCCTTGTCGGATAAAGCGCGTGAACATATCGCGAATGCCTGTTGTGACGACTTTTTAATCTTAAATAGTGATGTCGTTAATCATGGATGAAAATAGCCAAATATTTGTTTCTGAAAGTGAGGAATTACTGGAAGATATGGAGCAAGCGTTGTTGGCGCTGGAAAAAGATCCAAACGACAGTGATTTAATCAATCGTATCTTTCGGGGCGCTCACACCATAAAAGGCTCGGCGGGTCTGTTTGGTTTCGATGAAATTATTGCTTTTACCCATGTTGTAGAAAATTTACTGGACGATATTCGAAATTGTCTGGTGCCTGTCACCAAAGAATTAATCAGTCTGTTAATGCAGTGCAAAGACCAAATACTTTTAATGATTAATAATTTGGAAAACCAGGACATGGAATATCCTGAAATAGAAGATTTATTACAATTATTAAAAGCTTTCAGTGCTTCCTCTACTGATTCAGTAGAAAATGATGTGGCTGGTTCTGTTACGGTATCTGAAGAGAAAAATGACCAACAAAACCGTACAGGACACGCAAAAGCAAAGGAAAAAGAACAAAAAACAGCCTCAACACGGGGGAATTTTCATATTTCCATTCGATTGGGGATAGACACCTTCCGCCAAGGTTTTAGTCCGGCAATCATGTTTGACCAGCTCAAGGAGGTGGGTCAGATACTACAGATTAAAACAGTGATAGAGGCTATTCCCAAACTTACTGAACTCGATGCAGAAGAATGTCATCTGGGTTGGGAGCTGACTTTCAGTAGTGCCGGAAGTAAACAGCAAATAGCTGATATTCTGGAGTTTATGGATGATGCATCGGTGAAAATATTACCACCTGCTGCGCAAGTAGATGACTTTATGCAGCTCATCGAAGAGTTACCTGAAGCTGATAATGCACTCGGCCAAATACTCATAGAAATTGGCGCCTTGACCAGCAAAGAATTGCAATTGGCGCTGAACAAACAAAAGACAGAAGGTGGTTTAACGGGAGATATTCTAATCCGTGAAGGAATTGCCCAACCCCAGGTGGTAAAAAGTGCCATTAAAGTACAGCGCAAACAACGCCAGGAAAAACAAAAAGAGCGGGAATTTGTGCGGGTTGCTGCGGACAAATTAGATAAATTAGTGACGTTAGTGGGTGAGCTGGTTATCGGTAGCGCCAAAATTTCCCAATTAGCACAAAATCGTAACGATGTTGAGCTGGAAGAATCAGTGGAAGATTTAACCATGGCGCTGGAAGAAATGCGTGAGACGGCGCTGGGCCTGAGAATGACACCAGTGGCTAATACCTTTAATCGTTTCCATCGGGTAGTACGAGATAATGCGGCTGCATTGAATAAAAAAATCCGCTTGAAAATAGAAGGCGGTGATACCGAATTGGATAAAACTGTGGTCGATCGCATTGCTGATCCCCTGACCCATCTCATTCGAAATTCCATGGATCATGGTTTAGAAACGCCACAAGAAAGGCTTCGGGCGAACAAACCAGCAGAGGGTACTATCACCCTCTCGGCATGTCATGAAACCGGTTCAATCGTCATCGAAGTGAAAGATGATGGACGAGGTTTGGATGCCGAAAAAATTCTGGCAATTGCCAAGGAAAGAGGACTGGTATCGGCTAATCAAAAAATGAGCAGGGCCGAAATATACAAACTGATTTTTGAACCCGGTTTTTCGACGGCGAAAGCGGTGAATAATTTATCGGGTCGCGGTGTGGGTATGGATGTGGTGCGCCGCAATATAGAGGCATTAAGGGGATCGGTAGCGTTATTTTCTGAACCCAATCAGGGCAGCCGTATTGTTATCCGTTTACCATTAACTTTGGCAATTATTGATGGTTTTTATGTACAGGTCTCAGGTGAATCTTTCATCATCCCACTGGTTGCTATGGTCGAATGTATTTCTTTGACCGAGGCACAAAAAAAGGATGCACAACGACACGATTATATAAAACTTCGAGATGAAATGTTACCACTGATACATTTGGCTAAAAGTTGGGGTGTGCAGTCACAATCCAGCCAGACGCTTAAACGTTCAAGAATAAATTTGGTCGTGGTGCAATATGAAAAAAGAAAAGTCGGGGTGCTGGTTGATAGTTTGCACGGCGAAGTGCAAGCGGTGATAAAACCCCTAGGGAAAGTATTTAATGGCTTGAGAGGTGTCGCAGGGTTTACCTTGTTAGGTAGCGGTCAGGTCGCCATGGTCATGGACATTGCCGATCTCGTCAAATCGGTGGCTAAGAAGGAACGGCGGCATCAAGATTTTGTGGAAAGACGATCAAGAAAACGTGTTGATTTAGATGAAATATTGAATTAATTGATGAATAAGATGCTTATTGGATAGATGTGCATATTGGAGAAATAAAATGAAAATTATTGATAACCTGAAAATACGTAACAAGTTTATCTTGATGCTGTTTTTCCCAATTATTGGATTATTATACTTTGCCATCACTGAGATAGTGATTCAGTATCGCGTAACCCAAAATATGGAGCAAATATTAATTCTTTCTGACTATGGCGTTAAGGCCAGTAATCTGGTGCATGAACTACAAAAAGAGCGAGGTATGACTGCGGGTTTTATCGGCTCAAAAGGCGCCAAGTTTGGCAATGAGTTAGCGGAGCAACGTCTCGCTGTCGATGGTAAAAGGGATACCCTGTCTTCAACCATTGACCGCATAGATGGCCGTGGTTTTAGCCGAACATTTAATACGGGAATAAAATCGGTTTTAACGCTGTTGATCGACCTCAGGAAAAATAGAAAACTGGTGGACAGCTTTGAAATGTCCTCAGCAGATGCGATCAGTTATTATACGAATTTAAATAAAAAATTACTCAATACAATCGCCCAGATAGCTGTACTGAGTGCCGATGCGGATATTTCGCAACAGGCCGCAGCCTATGTTAATTTTTTGATGAGTAAAGAAAGAGCCGGTATTGAACGAGCCGTTTTAACAAATGTCTTTGCAGCCAATAAATTTGCTCCCAATTTATACGATAAGTTTATCGCCCTGGTAACAGAACAAACAACCTATATTAGAGTCTTTAATAGTTTTGCATCTGAGGCTCAGAGAAAATTTTTAAAGAAAACTTTGGTAGGTGTTGATGTTAATAACGTCATCAGATTTCGCAAAATTGCCCGAGAAAAAGCAAATTCAAAAAATGGTTTTGGAGTCGATGCCAATGAATGGTTTAAGGCGGCTACCGGTCGGATTAATTTATTAAAGCAAGTGGATGACAAATTTTCACAAGATTTGGCACAAACGGCATTCAATCTCAATAGCGTCGCATCAGCTTCATTTTGGCAGGCTGTAGTTCTATCGACTGTTGCAGCACTGGTCACTTTTATTTTTTCTTATCTGGTGGTCAGAGGGGTTACCGTACCTTTAACCGACGCACTGGCAAGAATGCGTGACATTGCAGAAGGCGAAGGTGATTTAACCAAGCGCATTGAAGTTAAATCCAATGATGAGGTCGGGTTGCTTTGTGAGGCTGCGAATAGTTTTATTCAAAAAATACATGATGTCATCAGTAGTGTAAAGACCAATGCTGAAGGCTTAAGTGATGCCTCAAATCAGGTCAATAGCGCGGCGCAGGATTTATCCAGCGGTTCTTCCGAACAGGCTGCGAGTGTTGAGGAAACTTCTTCATCGTTAGAGGAAATGAGCGCCACGGTAAACCAGAATGCGGAAAATGCCGGTCAAACCGAAAAAATGGCTTCAAATTCTGCTCAACAGGCGGAAGAAGGAGGGAAACAAGTCTCTGAGACAGTTGTTGCCATGAAAGACATCGCCGAAAAAATAGGTATTATTGAGGATATTGCCTACCAAACAAATTTATTGGCACTCAATGCTGCCATTGAAGCCGCCAGAGCCGGTGATCATGGCCGGGGATTTGCGGTGGTGGCGTCAGAGGTGCGTAAATTAGCCGGACGCAGTGAGACTGCCGC
>CAZKUH010000150.1:0-5967 GCA_964555895.1 uncultured Enterobacterales bacterium | reverse complement strand
AGATGTATTGCGCAGTATCAAAAAACTTTACCATAAAGCCTGGCATAAAAATGATGCTAGTATTTTAGCTGCCGAATCATTAATGCAGTGGAAAATTCTCATGGGAAAAAACAGAAAGATAGCAGTCCAACGCCAACTAGGTAAAACAGATAAAGATTATTTGTGAGACTAAAAGTGATGTCATGAAAAAAAAAGAAAGCCACTTAAATTGGTACGTTTATATTATTGAGGGAACAGACGATAATTTTTACACAGGGATAACTACCGATATTAAAAGGCGTTGGCACCAGCATAGTTGTTTAAAATCAGGAGCGAAATACTTTAGGGGGCGTAAGCCTAAAACTTTACGCTTTATAGAAACATTTAACAATCGGAGTGAGGCAAGTAAAAGAGAAGCAGAGATTAAAAAATTTCCCCGAAAGCAAAAAATAGCCTTAATTTTATCCAACCCCGCCTCTAAGCAATTTCTTAAGCTTGTAACTTTAACTTGTTAGTTCTCTCTAATGCGGGTACTTTGTGGATTCAATACGGTTTTTTCATACCGTATATTGAATAAATTTTAAATAAAATAATAACTTATAATTTTGCATGTAAGGTATTATCTACATGCTTGGAGAAAAAAAATGAATAAAATAGTTAAAGGTCTCATTGCAGGCCTGGTGGCCACAATCGTGCTGTCACTATTGATGATGATAAAAGCAAAAATGGGTTTAATGCCAAATTTAAACATCATCCACATGTTAGCCAGTAAAATGGGTGGTGCAGCTGTCATGGGATGGACGGCACATATCGCAATTGGTCTCGGTTATGGTGTGATATTTGGCTTGTTTTATCAATCTATACCGTCTGAAAGCGGAATGATGAAAGGAATTCTGCTCGGTATCGCGGGTTGGTTAATTATGATGATTGCCATTATGCCGATGATGGGTGCTGGTATGTTTGCTTCTAACATGGGCATGGTAGCCGCTGTAATGACCTTAGTTCTACACCTTATTTTTGGTGCGGTTTTAGGCTACACCTTTGATAAATTAAATAAAGAGAAAACAGAGACGGAGTAAGCTTTTCATTCGTTTGCCCGTATTGTTAAATTATCCAGAGTTCAGGTTAATCTACAAAATAATACGGGCATAAGTTACAATATTGACTCAGTTTTACCCTCTATTGGTATGATAAATCGCAATTTTTTCTGCGTTATGTTCTCGAAATTACTTCAAATTTCAAGTAGTATTCTGTTCCAGAATAAAGTTTGAAAGGTCTGTAGACTGTGAAAAATTGTGCAATTTTGACTATGGATAATTTGCAGGATTTTGAGTGTTATGATTTTCTGCTTGATGCGCCTTTGGCACAGCGTGGTTGGAAAACTCACTTGGTTTCTTGGCGAGATAAAAATGTCGATTGGGATGCGTTTGAGGTTGTGATTATACGCTCCCCCTGGGACTATCAGCGCGATGCGAAATTGTTTATACAAGTGTTGGAAAATATTGAAGCGTCTTCAGCCCGTCTGGAAAACCCGCTGAATTTGGTTAAATGGAATCTTAATAAAACCTACCTCAAAGAACTTCAGCAAAAAGATATCCCTATTGTGCCAACTATTTGGGTTGACAGCTTCAAGCCTCAGTCACTCAGCAAATTTTATGCGGATTTACACACTGAAGAAATTGTTATAAAACCCATCCTCAGTGCCAATGCAGATAATACCTTTCGACTACCAATGATTAAAATGTCTGATCATATCGCTGCTTTAAGTGATGTTTTTAGCCATCGTTCATTTATGGTTCAACCTTTCATGCAAGCCATTGTGAATGAAGGGGAGTTTTCTTTGTTTTATTTTGCCGGAGGGTATAGTCACGCCATACTGAAAAAGCCTAAAAAAAATGACTTTAGAGTTCAGGAAGAACATGGTGGCATTTTAACAAAAATAGTACCGGAAAGAGCACTTTTGCAACATGCTGAGCGGGTCAATCAATTGCTTGACCCTGCTCCGCTTTATTCGCGGCTGGATTTTGTGCGTTATGGTACGGGTTTTGCGGTAATGGAGATCGAGTTGATAGAGCCTTCTTTGTATTTTAATATGGATAAGGATGCTGCTGAGCGTTTTGCCCAAGCATTTGTCCGCTGGATGGCTGAAAAGAGTGGTATCTGAGCGAGGGAATAAGAAAAATTATTGGTGTTCGACAATTCTCGACCCAGCGCTCAATAAGAAATCCCCTTTTAAAGTCATTTTCGTGTATAATGCCGCGCTCAATTTCCACTCCGTTGAAAATCTATGTCCGAACAAACCAATCAAACTGAATTCAGCAAACTTGGCTTACCAGAAAATTTAACCCGAACCTTGATTGAATTAGGTTACGAGAAGCCGTCACCAATTCAAGCGGCAACCATTCCATTGTTGTTGCAGAAAAAAGATATTATTGGACAAGCTCAAACTGGAACGGGGAAAACGGCTGCATTTGCACTGCCGATGCTAGCTGGTCTGGATATTCAGAACAAGGTGCCGCAGGTTTTGGTTCTGGCACCGACACGAGAATTGGCCATACAAGTTGCCGAAGCCATCGAAAGTTACGCTAAACACATCAAAGGTTTTCAAATCTTGCCTATTTACGGCGGTCAATCTTTTGTCCCCCAACTTAGAACATTAAAAAGAGGCGTTCATGTGGTGGTCGGTACGCCTGGACGGGTGATGGATCATATGCGACGCGGTACTCTGAATCTATCCAAACTTAAATTACTAGTGCTGGATGAAGCGGACGAAATGTTACGCATGGGTTTTATTGATGACGTCGAATGGGTGATGGAGCAGATCCCTGCAGAAAGACAAATCGCCTTATTTTCTGCAACCATGCCGACACCCATCAAGCGCGTAGCGGATAAGTTTTTAAAAGATCCTGAATTTGTAAGAATTGAGACAAAAACAACGTCTGCAGAAACCATTAATCAAAGATTCTGGCCGGTAACCGGTGTGAATAAGCTCGATGCACTGACGCGAATTTTGGAAGTTGAAGACTTCGACGCCATGATTATTTTTGTCCGCACCAAAAATGCGACTGAAGAATTAACCGAGAAGTTAAGAGCGCGAGGTTTCACCAGCGCCCCCATTCATGGTGATATTCAGCAACAGCAACGTGAAAAAACCATCAATAATTTAAAAAAAGGCCATTTGGATATTTTAATCGCCACGGATGTAGCTGCCCGTGGTTTGGATGTTGAACGTATTTCGCATGTACTTAACTATGATATTCCTTATGATCCGGAATCCTATGTGCATCGAATTGGCAGAACGGGCAGGGCAGGACGAACCGGAGAAGCTATTTTATTTGTGGCACCACGAGAAAAAAGACTACTTCGCACCATTGAACAAGTATCCGGTAAAGCCATTGAGCGTATGACCTTACCAACAACCGAAGTCATAAATTCTAAAAGAATTGCTAAGTTCAAACAGCAGATCACCGATACTTTAGCCGCTGGCGAACTGACTTTATTTAAAGAGATTATCGAATCTTACCAGTTTGAACATGATGTTGCCGGTGTCGATGTGGCGGCCGCAGTAGCCAAATTATGGCAAGGTAACAAACCTCTTTTAGTTAAAGAAATGGAACAAAACCACCAACGTAACCAGGCCTGGGATGATGTGCGCGAGGATGGTCGCTATGATCGAGGCGGTAGAAACCGGAAACGTGCTGATAGAAATTCAAAGCAGGAGTTTAGTCCTGAAGCAGAATTATTACCGAAGTTCCCTGATATTAAAATGCAAAGATTCATTATTAGCGTGGGTCGTAGCCACGGCGTGAAGCCTGCTAATATTGTTGGCGCAATTGCCAATGAAGCCAACATGGAGAGTCAATATATTGGACATATTAAAATTCACAATGAATTTTCCACGGTAGATTTACCCGCTGAAATGCCAAAGGAAGTACAAGCGCATTTGGCGCATGCAAGAATTTGTGGCAAAAAAATGAACCTTAAGGATGCCGCACAAGGTGCAACTGAATTTTCTGCCGAAAGTGACTCTAAAAGAACAGGGAAAGGAAATTTCAAAAAAAATGAATCGACTAAAAAACGTCATCGAAAAGGAAAGCCAGCAGATAAAAGTAAATTCAAGAAAAAAGCAAAATAACACAATAACACAATAACAACCGTTTTATTAAACGGCTTATTTGAATGGCTATATTTCTTTCTTTCGGAGTCGTAGATGACCACTATTGGTACACCTTTTAGTGCGAATGCTTCAAGATTAATGTTGTTGGGTGCCGGTGAATTAGGGAAAGAAGTTGCCATAGAAGCGCAGCGGTTTGGGGTAGAAGTTATCGCGGTCGATAGTTATGCCAATGCACCGGCTATGCAGTTGGCTCATCGTTGTTACATCATTGACATGTTGGATGGCGAACAGTTAAGAAAATTAATTGAAGCAGAAAAACCTGATTTTATTGTTCCCGAAATAGAAGCCATCGCCACCCAAACTTTGCTTGAATTAGAAGCAGAAGGTTTCAAAGTAACACCTTCTGCCAGAGCAGCACAACTGACCATGGATAGAGAAGGCATGCGTCGTTTAGCGGCAGAGGAATTCAATGTAACGACCTCAAGTTACCGCTTTGCTGGCGATGAAGATGAATTCAAACAAGCAATAGCTGACATTGGGCTTCCCTGTATCGCAAAATCTGTGATGAGTTCATCAGGTAAAGGACAGTCGCTGATTACAAACATGAGCGAGGTTGAATCCGCCTGGAAATACACCCAGCTCGGTGGACGGACGGCTAAAAAAGGAAAAGTGATTGTTGAAGCCCAGGTTGATTTTGATTATGAAATCACTTTGCTGACGGTCAGACACATTAACGGTACCAGCTTTTGTGCTCCCATTGGTCATTTACAACAAGGTGGCGATTATCGGGAATCATGGCAACCTCAACCCATGAGTAGCGAAGCTTTACTTCAAGCAAAAAAAATAGCTAAAGATATTACGGATAATTTGGGTGGATACGGTCTTTTTGGTGTCGAATTTTTCATCAAAGATAATCAGGTTATTTTCAGTGAAGTTTCTCCTCGTCCTCACGACACGGGACTGGTCACGTTGATTTCTCAAAACACCTCTGAATTCGCCTTACATCTGCGTGCAATTTTGGGCTTGCCGGTCAGTCCCATTATACAGTTGGCAGCTTCGGCTTCGTGCGTTATTTTAGTAGAGGGCAATAGCAAGAATATCCGCTTTGAAGATATTGACAAAGCCCTACAAGTACCCGGCACTTCGTTACGATTGTTCGGTAAACCTGATGTGAAAGGTCGCCGCCGCATGGGCGTAGCTTTGGCCCAGGGGGATAGCATTGAACAGGCCAGAGAAAAAGCGAGAGAAGTGGTCCGCCGCGTGAGGGTAGTCTTGGGATAAGCGCGCTAATTTTCAAGAAAATGAACCTCGGGCTCCTAACACTTGTTATGCAACGGTTCGGTCTGTGGTTACTTTAAAAATAATCTGACTGTTTTGATGCGATTATCTTTGACCTGAACAACTTCCATCGGATAATTATTAATTTTAACGCTGGTTTTGGGGTTCGGAATATTTTCCAGATACTCAATGATAAGGCCGCTTAATGTTTTTGGGCCAGCAAGATTAAAATCCAGATTTAAGGCTTTATTTAAATCTCTGAGGGTGACACTGCCTTCGAGCAAATAATAATTTTTATCTTCTTTATGAATGTCTGGATTGACCGTTTGAGAGAAATCGGTGGTGAATTCACCCACAATTTCTTCTAGGATATCATCGAGCGTCACCAACCCCAAAATATCACCATATTCATCAATAACTAGACCTATACGCGTTCTTTTACTCTTAAACTTGATGAGCTGTGTATTCAGAGGCGTCCCTTCCGGAACAAAAATAATTTCATGTAGGAGACTTTTAAGTTCATCGATATTGATATCCTCACCACGCATTAAATTGGATAGATCACGCGCGTGTAACATCCCTAGCACATTATC
>CAZKUH010000149.1:0-6019 GCA_964555895.1 uncultured Enterobacterales bacterium | reverse complement strand
CAGTTTATTGTTTTAAAGGTTTGATCTGTAAGAATTTAACGCGGCTGTATTAGAGGATTTAAATGATTTTCTGCAATATACGCCATTGTTTTTCCCACTCAGCCAGTGGGCTTTGTTGAAAACCAGTCCGCACATATTGCCGAATTCGACCCTCGACAAAAGCCAATAGTAAATTGGCTATTACCAGCGGTTCTTGCTCAGGATTTACATTGGAATTTAACACATCTTCCCTGGCAATTTGTTTCAACTGCGTTTGCAGGCGATCAAAAAGCTGGTTGATACGCTCATGCAGTCGGAGTTGTTCTCCCGTCAGGGCATCCCCTGTCATCAAACGGCTAATACCAGGATTTTTTGCTGAAAAGGTCAAAATTAGAGTCAAAATACTATAACAACGACGAGGGTAATTTTTTTCTTCCTGGATGATTTTATTGATGCGGCTAAACAGTGTGTCTTCAATAAATTCGATTAAACCTTCGAACATTCGTGCCTTACTGGGAAAATGTCGATACAAGGCAGCCTCAGAAACACCGACTTCAGCAGCCAGTTTGGCTGTGGTAATTTTCTCACCTGCTCCCCGCTCTAACATGGTGGCAAGCGCTTGCAGGATTTGTTGTTTTCTGGATGCTTTTTGTTTTGTCTCTGCCATAGGATAGGTTACCTCTTTTTTAAATCCCTCATTGATTGATTACTCCTAGAAAGGCAGTTGCATTTCCGGATCTATTTTCAGCATTTGTTTACGAAAAACATCCTTTATTTTGGTAAAAGAATCCTCCGTATCTGCTTCAAATCTAATCACCAGGCAGGGTGAAGTATTTGAGGCGCGAACCAAACCCCAACCTTTTGGATAATCCACTCGAATACCATCGATGGTATTTATTTTTCCATCACCAAAGCGTCCATGTTTGACCAGTTTTGCCACAAATTTGAATTTATTTTCATCACTCATGGCGATATTTAATTCCGGCGTACTGATCGTTTGAGGGAACACTTTAAAAATATCCACCGACTTGCGGAAATCTGCCGCAATAATCTCCAGCATTCTTGCGGCAGAATACAACCCATCGTCAAAACCATACCAGCGTTCTTTAAAAAAGAAATGTCCGCTTCGTTCACCGGCCAATAAAGCTCCGGTTTCTTTCATTTTTGCTTTAATGAGAGAATGCCCCGTCTTCCACATGATGGGTCTGCCACCATGCCCGCGGATTGTCGCTGATAAATGTCTGGAACATTTCACATCAAAAATAATATCTGAACCTGGATTTCGTGATAATAAATCCATGGAGAAAAGCATCATTTGCATATCAGGCCAGATAATATTACCAGCAGAATCGCAAACGCCCAGCCTGTCGCCATCACCATCGAAGGCGATACCAAGATCAGCCTGTTCTGATTTTACAATCTCGATCAATTCCTTCATATTTTCCGGGTTGCTTGGATCGGGATGATGATTTGGAAAATTGCCATCAACTTTACAATACAAGCCAATAACTTCACAGCCTAATGATTGAAAAAGCTTTGGTGCGATATTAGCTGCAACACCATTGCCACAATCAATCACAACTCGCAGCGGTTGCGCTAATGCAACATCACCGACAATTTCCCCTATGTAATCCTGTGAAATATCCTTCGCTTCTTGCGCGCCACGACCACTTAATAATTCATCTGAAACAATGCGTTTATAGAGTTTTTTAATGTCAGCTCCGGAGAGCGTTTCTCCGGCAAGAACAATTTTCAAACCATTATAATTTGCGGGGTTATGACTGCCGGTGAGCATGACGCCGGAGCTCGCTTCAAGCACGTTAGTGGCGTAATAAAGTACCGGTGTCGGCACTTCACCAATGTCAATAACATCTCGGCCACTCGCCATTAATCCTTCTTTTAATGCTTGCAGTAATTCTGGCCCTGATATCCGTCCATCTCGTGCCACGATTACTGTTTGCTCGCCCCGCTCAAAAGCCTCGCTACCAATAGCACGGCCAATTTCAGAAACAATCTCAGCCGTTAGCGTTTCACCCACAATGCCACGAATATCGTATTCTCTGAATATGGATTCTGGCACTTCAAGTGGCTCTTCTTCGTTCAGCACTTTTAGATCAAGCGCATCTTTACTCTCCATCAGCGGTGATTGAAAATCATCACTTTTCGTGGTGCGCACCACCTGCTCTGCTCTAACATGGCTTTGTTCAGCCAGACCGACGGTTATTATGCCGCTCCGAGACAGGCTGTGCGCTAAATCAGAAAAAATAGAAAGCTTGAAAGCGCCGTTGGGGATCGGAAAATGAGGTGATTTAGCTTCCAGAACTAACTTGAGTAACCTCGCGGCATCCATTTGCA
Source organism: uncultured Enterobacterales bacterium (assembly GCA_964555895.1). Lineage (GTDB taxonomy): Bacteria > Pseudomonadota > Gammaproteobacteria > Enterobacterales > DRNA01. The sequence continues at coordinate 3,685 of CAZKUH010000149.1, read as the reverse complement.
CCGTTTTGCCTAATCGAAAATAACCGTAGAAACCCAATCCAGCAATGAGCACTAACATCGTGGTAATGGCCAGCCAAAAAATCAAGGTATCACCGTATACCGAAAAGTCCTCATCTCGAGCAGGCCAATAAGCCATTTCCCATGGCGTGCCTTTAAGACGACCACGACCAAGAGGTTCGCCGATTTTTAGTGAAGGGTCGCCATGTGTACCCAATTTATGATTAACATTTTCAAAAGTCTGCCTTAACTCCAGATAACCAGGTACTGATTGAATTTTCTCCAATGCGTCATTAATAACACTAATATCAAAGCCCGCTAAGATAAGCCCAAGTAACTTACCATTCTCCTCTACTCTCTGGATAATGGCGACATACTCATCAGGTTGTCCAACATGCACCACTTCCGGGGAAAGCTTTTCACCTTTTGCCGCACGCCGGATCAAGTCCAGGGTAACATTGGTAATTGGCGGGGTGCTTTTTAAATCTGTCTGTAATAACTGCGGCAATAATATCCTGACACCTAACACCTTTGGAAAGCGAGAGGATAATTGTTTCTCCTCTTGCCGAATGGCCGTTATATTTTGCTGCTTTAATGCCTGTTGTAATTCAGGTTGTAAAGATTCAATGGCAAGTGCCTCTACGCTTCCGGTCGCTGTTAACCGGACAAGTTCAGCATAACTGGTCAAAGTGGTATTCAAATACCGGCTGGTTCTTTTTTCCGAAGGGACTTGAATAATTAAATAATATTGAATTATAGCGACTGTCAACAAGGCGGCAATCGAAATAATTAAAGAAGATCTGGCTAATTTAAAAAGGGTTTGCCCCCGATCCATTTTAATCTGTTTTTTTGGCGCTTGCGCCTCTTGGGTGATTTTTACCGTCTGTTTTCTTTTCACAGCGTCTCCTTATCGGACTTTTTTAGCCAAAACTAGTGAGTACATCTTTCGAATACAACATCAACCTTAAACTTTTTCAGAGTGGCCGAAACCCCTGCCCCTCTTTCACTTGCGATAAATTCATTTGCAATTGCAAACTTTGCTTATATTACCGGCACTATTACCAGTTGTGCAATTCTTTCTACCACCTTAAATGGCTTAACTTGAAGAACTACGATTCCAACAAGAAATAAATAATTGTCCTTGATAATCAGCATCGATCAAACCGACCAATTTACCCAATACAATACCATGATTATGGTCTAATCCTCATCGCGGTAAAACCATTACAATCAGCTTTGGGTAACGGGATTGAAATACCTATTCTTGAGCTTGGTATCTTTAACTGAATTTTTTTTCATTCAGATTTTTCTTTCATTTTTTTATGATAGCGTTGAGCTATATGTTTTACTATTTGTTTAGCCTGTGCCTTTTTGCTGGACAGCTCTAACAATTCACGCTGGATTTCCTTCGATGAATGCCGTGTGAGCAGAAGAATTTGGTTCTGTTCACTGCCAAATCCTGTCGCTGATGACGAAACATCATTGGCACAGATCATATCCAGATTTTTTTGCTGCAACTTTTCACTTGCGTTCTTTTGCAGATCCTCAGTTTCAGCCGCAAAACCTACTACTAGTGTAGGCCGATTCTCAGAAGTTGTCACTTCTGTTATAATATCAGGGTTTTTTACTAAAGTAAGTACTAACTCTTGATTTGTTTTTTTTATTTTTTGCGGCGCAATTTCTTTCACCCTATAGTCTGCTACAGCGGCACAACCAATAAATATATCCTGTTCAGCAAGCCGTGTCATTGTTTGCTGATACATTTGTGCTGCCGACTGTACCTGAACACAATCTTTCACAGGAACTTTGAGGTTGACCGGACCTGAAATCAGGCTGACTTCAGCGCCAGCTTCAAGTAAAGCCTCAGCCAATGCGTACGCCATTTTTCCGGAACTTCGGTTACCAATAAAGCGTACGGGATCTATCGCTTCTTGTGTAGGGCCGGCTGTCAACAATACTCTAACACCCTTGAGCGTTTTGTTGATATCAAAAAGTTGGGCAACTCGTGCAAACAAAGTTTCTGGCTCCTCCATCCGACCAGGACCCAGATCACCACAAGCCTGTTCGCCTGAATCAGGCCCCCAAATTAATCGATTCTGTTGTTCCAGGCGTTTTAAATTCGCTTGCGTTGCGTTAATTTTGTACATTTGTTGGTTCATTGCCGGAGCAATGGCAAGAGGCGCTGTTGTCGCTAAAGATAAGGTACTCAACAAATCGTCTGCGAGACCATTGGCAAGTTTTGCCATAAAATCAGCACTACAGGGAGCAATCAAGATCAAATCCGCCCATCTGGCAAGTTCAATGTGACCCATCGCAGCTTCTGCTGTCGTATCCAAAACATCGGTTCTGACCGGCATTCCTGATAATGCCTGAAAAGTCAGTGGTGTGACAAAGGCCTGCGCGCCTTGGGTCATGACAACCTGAACCGCAGCCCCAGCTTTTTTTAGGAGGCGTAATAAAGTAGCACTCTTGTAGGCTGCTATCCCACCGGTGATCCCAAGAACTATGCGTTTGCCATACAGTGCTGTGCCGATATCTGAACTATTTTGAGACATGTTGTACTCTTTAAAAAACCAATTATTATGCATGGATCTGCATTGCTAAGTCTATTCCTAAATAAACTGAGATCAAGTTAAGTCAACCTCAGCTCGGCATAAGGAAAACCACCACCGCGAGTATTTTGTTTCCAATAGCGCGCTATTACTGCGCAAATTCGCCTTGATAACCCCAAAAATAAGCCCATTGGTTAAATTTAAGGGTTTGGTTTAATAATAAATTGTTCTACATGTTACCGCTATTTTAATTGCACTGAATCGGTTGCCCCTATCCCAAGTTGAGGTTAACTAAGATCAGGGTGAAGGTGCTGCACTTTCAAGCGCAATGAGATTTTGGCGTTGTGCTTGAAGATTATCCATTAGCTGTTGGTTGGCCTTTATATACCCAGGGAGTTTTTTGATTTTTTCAGGAATAGACTGTTCATAAATCCACCATTGTTTATATTGATGTTGGTTGATGATGTCAGTATAGGCATCTACAGCGGCTTGATTTTTATCCTGTAAAATTTCAATCCATACCCAACTAATATCATGCTCATTTTCTGCTATATCTGACATGACTTTTTTCAGCTGTGAAATAAGTGGTTTTAGTTTGTTCTTTTGCGCTAATTTTTTATAGGCCAAAGCCAATCCAATAATATCCTTATAATTCGCTGCATTGACTTTGATTAAAGCGTCTTTATTATCCGCGAATATTGACAAATATAAATCTCGCGCCTGCTTATATTGACCTACCAGTCCAGACATATTAGCAAATGAAATCTTTAATTGATTATTATCCGGTTGTGCATGATAAAGCATTTCGCTAACTTTATAGGCACGTTCCAACTCACCATTGGCGATATAAATGACTAATTGAAAAAGCTCAATATAGCGATGATGATGGAAACGTTTTTTCATTGTAGACAACATTGTTTTTGCTTCTTTTATATCGCCCAGACTTAGATAATATATACCCAGAAGATATTGACTACTTAAATTGCCATTATCCAAAGCAACGGCTTTTTGTTGCCAAAAAACAGCTCTATCGAGTTTTCCTATTTGAAAATACAATGCTGCCATATTACCAGCGGCGCCGGAATACTTAGGCGCTAATTCAAGCGTGCGATAGATTTGATCCTCGGCTTCCTGAT
>CAZKUH010000148.1:0-6033 GCA_964555895.1 uncultured Enterobacterales bacterium | reverse complement strand
AAATTGATACTCAATTGCAATCATTAAAAGATAGTGACACAAGTTTTATTTCTTCTTTACAAGCTGATATCACTAATTTTAGTGTTCCGGTTTTTCCTACTTTGCAAAGCTTGTGGCCGACCATGACAACGGGTTCTTGTGTGCCATTTACGACTCAAGTTTCCATTGGTGGCAATATTCATACTATTACGTTTGACCAACATTGTGCACCGTACAATACTTATATTCATCCGTTGCTGGTTTGGTTTTTATACTTATCTACCGCGCTTTATGTTTTTCATTTAGCTGGTGACACTATTGGGAGAAAATAATAATGGGCGTTATTGCTGCATTTCTTGGCACTATTTTTAGTGGCATTTCAGGTTTGTTTACTGTTTTTCTTGCACGAAAGGCTGTTTTTTCTTTGGCTTATATTGCTGTTTATATTGCTCTTACTGCTGTTTTGATTGCTGCTACTAATGCGGCTATTGCGAGTGTACAAACATCATTACCAAGTAATAGTTTTTTATTAGCTGGTTTAAGTTTGTTGCCATCAAATACTGCTCAATGTATTGGTGTTATTAGTACAGCTCATATTGCTGCTTTTGTTTTTCGTTTTAAAGATAAACTTCTTAGTTTTAAAGTTGGTGCGTGATGGCTACATTTCTTGAAGGTACTCGTGGTTCTGGTAAGTCAAAATATGCTGTTCAAAAAATTCAACGTTATTTAAATGAAAATAGGCGCGTTTGCACTAATCTTGACTTGTTTCTTGAACATTTACAGCCCGAAAACAATAAAAGTCATTATATTCGTTTACCTGATTTCCCACGGTCTATTGATTTGTTATCAGTTGGTAAAGCTTACGATAGTTTAGATCATGATGATCCTGATACTTATGATGAAAATAAAAACGGTTTAATTGTTATTGATGAACTTTTAACCTCTTTTAATTCAAGAAATTGGAATGATCCCGATAGGCTTGAGGTTATTAATTGGATAGTACAGTCTCGTAAATTTGGTTGGGATTTATATTTAATTGGTCAAGATTTTGGCTCAATTGATAAACAAATTCAAGATACTGTTATCGATGAAATTATTGTCTGTCGTTCTAGTGAAAAATTATTTCCTGGCTTTTTTTTTAAAGTCTTTTTAAAGCCAATTGTTAATAAACTCTTTGGTAAGTTTCATATTGCTAAAATATATGACGGAAAAACTAAGGCTGATTCTAATTTGAATGGTACTGAGCATTTTACGCGTAATGATTTACATATTTGTTATAAAACTGGTCAAAAGTTTACTAAAGCTGTCCGTTTAGAGCCATCTTCAAATGGTAGAAAAATGATTGAAATTGACGAAAGAGCTTTTTACAGCGCTATTGGTAGTCATTATTTTAATGAGCGTATAGAAGTAAAAAAAGAGATAGTAATTAAAGAAAATATTAGTTTTTATAAAAAACCTGTTTTTGCTTATTCTTTTTCATTAATATTTTTTTTATTTAGTGTTTTTCTTATTACTGACAATTCATCTGCTGCTGCTTCTTCTTCTCCGGTTGTTATTAAATCATCTAATGTAGTCAAATCTTTTTCTTTTTCTGATAGCAAACAATCCTTATCTGATTCTGATTTAGGTCAAATCTTTATCAATTGCCTTGAATACTGGCAAGATGGCCGTTTTACGTATTGTTTTAATAATATTGATGGTCGTGTTATTCATCCTGAAAATGTTGGCTATGAGGTACTTTATCAAGGACAATGTCACGCAAAATTAAGGCGGCAAAAGGTTTTACTTGATGTTTTTTGTGATCCTAAAGAATTTAGTTGGACTGATGAACCTCCAGTTCAAGATAATGCCGTACCCTCTGACATTTCTTTTTAAATCAACTCGATTTTTTAATTGTTAAATTTGGTCACAAATTTGATAATTAATAAAATGAGTAAGCAAGCGCAGCGCGATAGTTCTTTTTTTGTTTTATTATCAAGCTAACTAACAAGATATTCAAGCCGACACTGAAAAACGCGCGGCTTAATATTAGCGTTAGTTTGCTTCTCTGGTTTGGTGTTTCTTTCTATTCCCGATCATCATAATTGAGTGATTTTTGTGCAGTAACTACGGGTTCTCTGTGACACCCGTACTTTAGGTCGGTATCCCGACTTTATTTTGTTTTTGCTTTCATGTCTTTTACTGCGTCTTTTAGGTAATCTGAAAATAGGTAATTGGCTACATCAGTCCATTTTACTTGTTTCCCTGTCGCGTAACTTATTTCTATTGCTGCTCTTTCTAGAGCCATTTTTCTATCTTCCCTTACTCTTAATGATGTGTATTTCATTATTTTTGTCTGTGTTATGTGTGTATATGTATTGTAATATACATTTAAACATTATTTATAATGGTATTTGCATACATTGTTATCTTGTGCTATAAATTCATACATAATACATTGCATGCATGTGACAAATGGACTTTTTCGATTGGTTGGAGTGTTATCAAGATTTTGATTTTGAATTACCTATTATCACTGATAGAGCTTTGCAGCATATTGATATTGTTAACGGTGATTACGGTTTAATTCTTCAGCCTACCTTTCAGCACAAGGGTTCTTTTTGTTCTAGTATTTCGATAAAAATATCAGGCAACCGTATAAAAATGTCGGGCAACCCATCAAAATTTAATCGCATAGACAATCTTTTCGGCTTTACATCGATTGATCAATGTTTTTCTGTTTTTAATCAGATATTGCTTTCGTTGGGTTTACCTGTTTTTACTAAATGCACGCAAATTTTTTATAGGCAAGGGGTCGATGGTAAACGCGTTGAAACGTTTAGCAACGGGGCGGTTATAACGCGTCTTGATGTGACAACTAATGTGTCTGTTGGTAATACGGTTGGCTCTGAAATTTTTGATTTTATTAAAGGGGTATCTACTCAACGCTATCGCAATTCTATCCCGCATTTACACACTAATGGTTGCTCTGTTGATTGGCTCAGTGTTGGTGGTAAAGCTTCGCTAATTTACCCAATTATTTATAACAAAGCTAATGAGTTGCGCTTACATTCACTCACTAAAATTAAAAACAAATTTGGTGTTGGCTCTGCTGAATATAATTATTTAATTAAATTAATTGAATTTTGTGAAAGCAATGGCGTGGCTCGATTCGAGCAAAAATTCAAACATGCGTATTTGCGCAAACATAACCTCCGCTTTTGGGGCTTATTTAATGGATCTCATTTTTTTGAGGTTCAACAACAATTTTTGTCAATAGATGAAAAATTAAAGGTGACTGCTATGGATTTTGAAACATTAACCGAGCAACTTATTAGTAATGATGTAGTAACTAATACGCGTTCAGCCAACATGACAGCCATGTATGCGATTGAATGGGCGCATGGTAAAACGTTTGATTTTACTAAAACTCAAGTTAAATTACATCGTTGTCGTTTGCGTAAAATCGGTATTGATATAAAAGATACGTTTAATGTATCGCGCTTTTCGCCTGTTGTTATTAAAAAAGCTAAGGAAATTACTGTTTCATCTTTGGCGGTTCCTACTTGGTATGAGTTACCAAAAGTTAACAATTTACGTTTGGTTGCTTAATTATGTTTTCAGTTATTTTTTATGAACAACCTTTAGCGACACAAGTTTTATTTACTTGTTCTCGTTGTTCTTGGGTGGGTTCAGAGCTTGAGCTAGATATTTATTCTAGCTCTTTTTATTTGCTGGTTTGCTGTCCTTGCTGCCAGTTTAACGATATTAGAGTCTTGAACTCTGGGGATTAATACAATGGATAATAATTTTCAATTACGCGGTACTTTTGTTGCTGCAACAATGAGTGGCTTTGTTTCGCAACCTTGGGTTAACAATCCTGAAAAATTTAATCATCGGATTATTTTAGCGAATCCGTATGTTGATAATAACGGTTTTAATCAAACTGAAGTGATCACTATTGACGTCTCGCATGATGATATACAACGTGTTCAGCAGTTATGTACTCAATTAAGAGATAAGCAAGTTATTGTTTTTTGTTCCTTTCAAGCTCGGCAAGGGGGTAAGTCTGGCGCTTGGTTGTCGCGTTTTATGCCCCGTGGCTCAGAAATTTTATTGACCTCTGATTTACTTAAAAAGGTAGCTTAATGACTGTTGCTCAATTTGATTTTTTAATGCAATTTTTAACCGTTGCATTGTTTGTTTTTTCTTTCGCTTTTGGTTTTAAAACAGGTTATCAAAAGTGATTGATTTAACAGTTTCCTCTATTTCCGGTTATGCTTTTCTTTTCTGGCTAACGGGTTATGGCATTGGAAAAACGTGGTCTTTTTTAAAAGACATTTTCAAACGTGCCTCTGGCACATATTAATTAGGATATCTCATGGATATTTTTAAAAAAAGTTATAGTTGGCTTGGTGGTCAATGTAAGAAAGCAATTGGTTATTCGGCAGCTTTAGTTTTATCAATTGGTCTTGTCGGTGGTACTGTTGTCAATGTTGCCAATGCGGCATTAGTTCAAACTGATGTTGACGCTATTAAAACTGAAGTTTTAGCTGATTTAGCTATAGCTATAGCGGCGGGCTTTTCTATTTTTGCTGTTTCTATTGCGGCTAAAGTTGGCTTTTCTATGTTATCGCGGTTTATTAACAAAGGTGCTCGCGGTTAATTTATTTTTTGTCTGTGGGGTTGCAGGCCTTGAGTCTGCGCCTCATAGACAAAAATAAATAAGGTTTTTGTCATGCTTAGGTTTTTTGTTTTTATACTTTTGTTTTTTTCTTTTATTTCTTTTTCTGCTACATTTCGAACTTTTACGCCGGTGGGTAATTCAGTTTCATGGGCACCGACTCCGTACTCACAAGCTGCTAAAAATGCTTTTGCTAAAGGGGCGATTCGTACTTCTGCTGGTCGTTTTGCAATGTCAACTTTGAATACCAGATCCGCTTTAGCTGTTGGTAGATCACTTGCTCGAAAGAATCCTTATACTTTAGCTGCTATGTTAGCCATCGGTTATGTTTTTGATAATTCTAATAATTTGTTGGGTGGTGCGCCTGAAGTTTCCGGCGTTATGCCTCGTTCTGCTCCCAAACCAGTTAATGGATGGTATGCTCGTTGTGAGTCATCTCCCGCTAGCGCTGATACTTTTTTTTCTGGAACATTACCAAATACGTTAATAGAACGTGTAGACGCTTGTTCTAATTATTTACTTCCACAAGCTAAAACTAATTTAATATCTATTGTAAGCTGTCCTTATGCTGGTACACCTCTCTCTATTGACACTGTTACTACTTCTGTTGGGCTTGGTGGCTATACTGCAACTTGGACTTGTCCATCTTATGATCCATATCCTAGCGATAGAGTCGCCACCTATCCTGTTACTGTTAGTAATATTGTTGAAGAATCTTCTTTGAGTTGTCCTAGTGATTCAGCGCCAACTGATTCACAAACCCTTTATGATTCGGCTGGCAATGTTAATGGTTGCGCCGACCCTGCTGTTTATTCTCAGTATCAGCCTACCCCTATTACACCACAACAAACTGCTGACGGTTTCAGTGATCAACTTGCACAAAACCCATTTCCTGATTGGCAAAATTTTTTAGATGGTTCCGGCAATGTTGAGCCGCAGTTTATTAGTTCTATTAATGAACCCGTTTTGACTGATACTTTAAATGATGCTTTGTTGAAAATTGAATCTGGTACTTATCAAACAACCCAACCCAATTCAGCTAATTACATACCTCCGGCTTTGTATGATCAAGCAACTGTTGCGCGTAATGCTATGATTAATGATCAACCATTTGTTGATGATACTGGCGCTGTTATTGATCCCAATTTGAATACGTCCGGTGTTGACAATCAAAGTTCAACCTCTGGCGCTGGTTCTTCGTCTTCTACTGGTGCGTCTAATGTTAATGTTACTGTTAATATGCCTACTCAAGACTTTTTAACTCAAACGCAATATGAAGCTTCTAATGCTAAAGAATATTCACAATTTGACCAAGCTGCTAGCGTAGAATCGAATAAAATTGATACTCAATTGCAATCATTAAAAGATAGTGACACAAGTTTTATTTCTTC
>CAZKUH010000147.1:0-6046 GCA_964555895.1 uncultured Enterobacterales bacterium | reverse complement strand
GAGTCTGCAGCAGTGCTGGTTAAAGTCAAACTGGACTCATCTAATAATAAAACGGGGAGTGGGACAACAGATTCCTTGTTGGGGATTAGTTATGGTTATGAAAGTTTAACATGGTATCGTTGGGCAAGTATCCGTTATCGTTTTAATCAAAATAAAACAATAAAAAATATAGGGAGTTTGCAACGTGCGGATAAGTTGTTTGTCGATTTAGCGGGTGGGTACCGTTCGCAAGTGAATGATTATCGTGCAGCTGATACTGTATTGATGCTGGAACTCAATGGCGAATTTTCCGCACGCAGTGCTTTAAATAACATAGGAATTGGTGATACTGGTGGCAACCAATGGTTTATTTCGCCAGGGGTTATGTGGACTTTAAGAAATTTCGCTATAAAAGGTGGGATTCAAATTCCACTACTGACCGATTTGAATGGTAGTCAAAGTAATGCAAACTACAGGGTGCGACTGGAATTCGAATGGCATTTATAACTTGATACAAGAGGATTTTATCATGCATAGTAAAACGAAACAATTACTCTGGTTAATACCGATTTTCACCTTCTATCTCTGGACTGCCCCCGTTATTGCGGCTGAATCTCATTATGAAATCAGGGCTGATGGCTTGGCTTGTCCCTATTGTGCTTATGGCATCGAGAAAAAGTTCATGAAAATTGATGGCGTTAAGAAAGTTGATGTGGATCTAAAAAAAGGGTTAGTGGAGGTAACAGGTGAAAAAAACCTTATTCTGAAAGAACCCCAATTAAAAACATTGTTCACTGATTCAGGATTTACTTTTCGTAAAATAGTTAAAGTTGTTATCGTAAAGTAACAATCATAATGGTCGGGTTGTCGTTGACCCTGTCAATTAATTGAATTTAAGCTGTTAAACTTCCACTGGAATGTAAGATGATTTCAAACAAAACCCAAGTTAAAGAAACCAGTCTCACTTGGCTATCGTTATTTACGACTACAGGCACCCTGGTATGCTGTGCTTTACCCATAACCCTAGTGACTCTTGGCATGGGCGCAACCGTTGCCTCCCTGGTGAGTACTTTTCCTTTTTTAATAACTTTAAGTCAACATAAAATTTGGGTTTTCGTTATCTCTGGAATTCTAATGACTATATCCGGCTGGTTAATGTATCGACCGGGACGGCATTGTCCCACTGATCCTCAACTGGCGGCTTTATGTAACAAAAGTCATCGATGGAACCGCCGTATTTTTTGGTTTTCTGTCATCTTGTGGGGCATCGGCTTTTTTGCTGCATTTGTGGCATTGCCCATTCAGATATGGCTTGAAGGCTAATTTTCACCAAACCGGAGATTAAGAAATGCACATCAAAAAACAATATTTATTAACCTTTGCAATTTTAAGCGCAATTTTTTTCAGTGTACCCAGTTGGGCTAAAGACTTTAGCTATCAGGGAAAAGTAAGTGGCATGGTCTGCGCGTTTTGTGCATACAATGTCAGTAAAAAAATTAGTCAGTTACCAGGCGTGGACAAAGCATCGGTCAATGTGAACCTCAAAGCAGGTAAGGTTGATTTTAATGCCCATGTCCCTATCGAACGTCAATCAGTTGAAAAGTTATTTGCAGAAACTGGTTATAAACTGGTTGAATTTGGTCAAGTGAATAATGCTACTTTCCATCCACTAAAATATTCTTCACAATCTTTAATAACGCTCAAATTTTCCAGCGACAATATAGTAATGCTGGATGCAGTTTTGGATGGTTTTGGTGAGCTGGCCACAATCAAGAAAAGTAAAATTACAATTAACGCGCCAAATTCAAGTGAAATTAACCTGTTAAAACCAATTTTGTCGGGTAGAAAAAAAGAAATACAAGTGAAGTTTACGCCAATACAAAGTAAAACTATCGAGTTGAAGCTATATCAGGCTGTGAGTCAAAATGTAAAGCAATCAAATTAGATCCAAGAAATCATCAAAGGATATATTTATGAAAAAATTATTTATTTTAACAATATTATTATTGTTTTGGAGCAACATTTCGAGTGCAGCTGAAAAACATTATCAATTAACGGTTAACGGTTTGGTGTGTCCATTTTGCGAATTCAATATTGAGAAAAAGTTGAGTAAAATTGATGGTGTACTCAAAGTCAAAGCGAACCTCAAGGAAGGTCTGGTCAGCGTTAAAATGGCGGATGGAAAAACATTACCTGAGGATATTGTGCGACAGGATATTACCGATGCAGGTTTTACTCTCAAGTCCATTAAAATGCACCAGTCTGGTAAAAAATCGAGTAACAAGTAATGCAATTGACTATCAGGTTTAGTTTACTGTACTTGTTTGTCATCTTATTGGTATTAGCCTTTTTTTCAAATAGCTCGATAGCAATTGCAGCACCCATTACTTTTAATACCGCTTTGCCGGTAGCCAAAGGTGCTTTTATAAGCCGTGAAAAATTTATTAGCCGACGTTTCAACAAAGGTGATGGTCCGATGAACCCTGATCTTGAAATCAATGGGTTGGTTTCAGTGTTGGGTTATGGGGTTAGTTCCAAACTTGCGCTATTCGCTGCCATCCCTTATGTTGATAAATCTTTGGTGCAGAGCGTGGGTATGCAACAATTTTCACGTGCCAGTAGAGGTTTCAGTGATTTGAAAATGTTTGCACGTTATACCTTTTTGCAGCGGGACGAACGCAGTAAAACTTCTCGTGTGGCCGGTTTTTTTGGCCTCAAATTGCCAACAGGTGAAGATAACAAAATAGATAGTGTTGGGCGCTTACCCATGCCGATACAGTCAGGCTATGGCGCTTGGGGAAGTTTTGCTGGTGTGGTAGCAACTTACCAGACATTGGATTACCAAATAGATGCTCAATTTAGCTTCGAACAGAATAACAGTGCCAATAATTTTACTCTTGGTAGGGAATCCCGGGCAGATTTCTCTTTTCAATATCGGTTATCACCACAAGAAATGAGCAGTAACACCGATAGTTTTGTATATGGCGTTATAGAAGCCAACCTGATAAGCAAGCATAACAATCATTTGTCAGGATTTGATGATCCAAATTCTGGCGGAACAACTCTGTATTTGTCACCAGGAATACAGTATGTAACCTTTAAATATATTATAGAAGCCGCTATACAAGTACCTGTGATGCAAAATCTACATGGTAATGCGTTAAGCACAGAATATATCTTTACGACAGGATTTCGCATTAATTTCTAGTCAATGGAGCAGGGCATATCATTAAGTCTTGAATGTGGATGCTCCACCGACTTTGAGCCAGTGGTTGTTCAGATGAAATTAGACTCAAAGGTTAACTGGGTCGTAATCTTTAACTTGAACTTTAGATAAGAATAACCAAAGAAATATAATTAGTTGTGTGCTAATAGTCATTCTATTGGAAAAAACTTAATCCGTAAAATCGCTCATAAGGACAAGACTTCTCTCGGGGAATGCTTTCCTTGGTTTTATGGCGCTATTTTGCTATCTTGTAATTTACCGTTGTTTCAAGTTTGCAGCCCGATTTTGACACTGGCAATGGATAGTAACAGATTTTCATCACAGGTATCATGAGTAATGACTACTTCAATTATCATTGAGCTGTTTTCTAATAAGTACTGCAGTCGTTGCAGCAAAGCCAAGCAAAATCTTCGCAATATAGTTAACGAATTCAGTCAGGAAGGCGTTGTTTATCGAGAGTTAGATGTGCTCAAAGAATTAGATTATGCTGTTTCTCTTGGTGTTTTGTTAACGCCAGCAATAGCGATTGATGGGGAATTGATTTTCTCAGCGATGCCTTCATTAAAACAGTTTGAAAGGGAAATCAAACAGCGCCTTATCAAGAAATAATATTTTCATCATTGAAGTGATTTTAAAGCGAGTAATAACATGAGCTTACACCGGTTTTCTAATGTATAAAATAGGGGTTGTCTGTCAACAGCTTAATATTAGTGCTGATTGTTTACGTTATTATGAGAAAATTCATCTCCTTCCCTTCATTCACCGGGATACTTCAGCACAACGCCGCTATACTGATGCGGATATTTCGCGGCTCAAATTTATTAAACGTGCACAACGTATCGGTTTTAGTTTGAAAGAGATTTCCCAGTTACTTACCTTTAGAGCGGCTCCCCATCTGGCAAAACCAGAAATACGACAACTCGCTAGTGACAAATTGCACGAAATAGAAAGCAGCCTTGATGAATTATTGGTTTTAAAGAACGAATTACAATTGCTTGTAAACTTATGTTCGGAAAGAGCTGAAGATTGCCCGATAATAAACGGTTTGGAACAACATGATTGATTTTCAATTTTCTGTGAATGATTTATAATAGTTGCTTGACCTGATACCCACCACAGGGTTTATAATGAGAATCATTCTCAATCGCATTAATGCCGGTTTAAATAAATTCATGATTGTCAAGCATTCGAAAACTGCTCTCTCTAATAATAGCATCATCAATAGAAATAACAGCAACAAGAGACACTTGTTATTTCATCACATGAGCAAATACATAGTTATTGCCAGTCTTCTCTTGGTGAGTAGTATCTCAGCCGCAAAAAATCGTCCTGATGACTTACGACAATTATTGCAACTCAGCGAATATATTGGTGTTGATTACGGTTCAACTGTGACCAATGGCAAGATTATCAATCAAAGTGAATATGCGGAAATGGTCGAATTTTCCAACTTGATCGCTGAGAAAACCATAAACCTAGCCATGGCTGACGAGAAAGTCAGGGCGCTATCGCAATCACTCAAAAAAGCCATTGACAACAAACGGACGAGTGAACAAATTCAGGATTTAACAGCAAAACTTAAAAATTCATATCTGGCAATTTCACCGCAATTATCATTACCAACATCACTGTTGAGCGCCAGTACTGTTGAACCATTATACCAAGCCAATTGTTCTAGCTGTCATGGGATTTCTGGAAAAGGCGATGGCTTTATGGCTAGTCAATTCAATCCAAAACCAACAAATTTCACCTTACAAAAAAGATCAGTCAATCGTTCTATTTTAGGTCTATACGACATTATTAGTGGCGGACTCGAAGGTACCGTTATGCCTTCATTTAAGCAACTTTCCGCAAAGCAACGTTGGTCATTAGCATTTTACACTGGGGGTTTAGCCTTTGCTGCCGAAAAAAAATCGTTCCAATCTAATGATTCTACGCTGACGCTGCAAGACTTGGTAATGTATAGCCCAAACGAATTGATTCGTGCTCGCAAACAAATACAAGCAGAATCAGTCGCACAATTGAGAGCCAATCCGAATAGCCTTTTTAAAAGAACTGAGCATCCACTTGAAGTTGCGCGTAATCAGACAAAAAAAGCACTTTTGGCTTATCAGCAAAATGATTTTGAAAATGCGAACAGACTCGCGGTTAGTGCCTATCTGGACGGATTTGAATTAATAGAAAATAATCTTGACGCCCATAACAAGCCCTTTCGTAAACTGATTGAATCCAAACTGATAAATTTACGCCAACAATTAAAGACCAACACTAATGGATCTGAGGTAAAAGTACTGGTTGCAGAAATTTTACAGGATTTGGAAAAAGCGCAATTGATTTTAACTGATTCGACTATGTCAGATGCCACTTTATTTAGTGCCAGTTTTATTATTTTGTTGCGTGAAGGCCTGGAAGCCCTATTGGTGATTATCGCGCTTTTTACCATACTAGTGCGCTCCAATGAAAAAGAGGCGATTAAATACGTTCATTTTGGTTGGGCAAGCGCGCTCTTGGCCGGTATATTAACCTGGTTAATAGCCCAACACTTGGTGACGATTAGTGGTGCCAGCCGTGAGATAATGGAAGGCGTCGCTTCATTATTGGCTGCGGTTGTATTATTTTATGTCGGTTTCTGGATGCATGGCAAAACCCAGGCGAACCAGTGGCAACGTTACATCAAAAAAAATATTGATCGAAGTTTGAAAACTGGCACCTTGTGGGGTATAGCCGGTCTGGCCTTTATTGCGGTCTACCGAGAAGTATTTGAAACAGTTTTATTCTATCAATCATTACTCACGCAAACTATTCCAACGCAGATGTATGTGCTTATCGGCGGTTTTGGTT
>CAZKUH010000146.1:0-6108 GCA_964555895.1 uncultured Enterobacterales bacterium | reverse complement strand
GCGTGACAGGCCGGTATTCTAACCAGCTGAACTACCACTCCACGTGTTTTCAGAAAATGATTTGATCTTTCTGAAATGCTGTTTGAGTCGGTTCAGCACTATCCCTCAACAGCGGCGCAATAATACGCACAGACGAAAATACTGTCAACCTCTAATTGTTAATTTTTAAGTAATCCATGGCTTTGACTGGGTTCTCTATGCTGTTGGATTTATTCTTTATCCTTTTCTGTCCTGGTATCAGCGGAGGCTTCTGGATCTGTGGATTCGTTTGCAGCTGATTCATCGGGCATCGTTTCACCTGCTTCTTCAAAAGCTTCATCCCAATTTGGCTCGGAATCATCATCTTTTTCATCATTTTCTACAACATCAACCGTCTCTGTAGATTCGTGTACTGTTGAGTCATCCTCCAAATTGGATTCATCGGCGATATTTTCACTCGTTTCATTATCAACAGTTGCAGTTTCGTTCTCTACTATTTCCACCTCTTCATTAGTTACTGCATCTTTCTGTTCGCCATCATTGGTACTTTTTTCTTCGTCATGGTCTTCAGTTGCAGACTTGGGCTCATCAATTTGAGATTTCTCATCCAGCATTTCCGGTGGTAAATCATCGGTGATATTATCTGGCTTAAACTCCCCTTTGGTGAATTTTTCCATAGATTCAAGGATTTCCTGAACACTCATCTCCTGCTTTTCATCCGGCACTTCACCAAACATGGAAGCGTATTCTTTAAATAAACTATTGAGTGCAGAAACAGAAACATGAACTTCGGCTTTGAGCCGTTTATTCTCTCTTTTAAAGACTTTCACCTCAGAAAAGTCAGTGCCTTTTTCTTCGGATATTTCTTCCTCTTCTACTTCTACTGCAGTTGCCTGAAATTCCAACTGATGATACTGCTCAACCAAATCGGTAAATTTCGGCCCCACACTTAGCATCAATTCAGCATCTTTTAGTGTCAGACTTGAGAGTAGCCTTTTAAAAAATGCCCGACGATTTTTGCTAAATAGATGAACTGCATCATCCAGCACTTTATCTTCGAGACCAATTTTTTTGAAAAATTCTATTAACTTCTCACTATAATTTTCTTCTGAGTCCTGAACTCCCTGTAATAATTTATTCAAGCTGTCTTTGCTTTTTTTATTACCCTTTAACAGTATCATTAACAGCACAACACTCACTAAAGCAAAAGGAGCAACAAATTCTAGTATAATAAGAAATGACATGGTCTCGTTCATTGCTATTCTCCTTTCTTTTTCTTGCTGGCTTTTTCATTTTTTTTCTCATTACCCGTATCATCTTCAAGTTCGTTGACCAATGCGTCACCATCAGCAGATTGTTTTTTCTTCCATTTTTTCCAAGCATAAAATCCACCGCCAAGAAATAAAATGTTAAAACCGACACCGATAATTATCCACCACAAGGAACTCAAACCTGTAGCTTCTTTTTTAGCAATAGCCACGTCTGGTTTACTTTTACTATCGTTTTCTGTCACTTTATTTTTTTTATCGCCCGGTGTTATATCTTTTTTTGTATCCGTTAACTTCTTAGGCTCGGCTGTTGGTTTTTCTTTGTCTTTAATAGTATTTTTTATTTCCACTTGAAAAGAAACTTTATTATCTTTTAATGTAAATGATTTTCCCGAAAAGGTTTCTCCAGTAATTTGCAATATAGCTTGATAAATACCACCTTTGTTATCAGGCTGTATTTTTGCAATCCAGCTGCCATTTTTTCCGCGAGCAAATTCGAGCTTAATCTCACTTCCTTCAGGATTTTTCAAGATACCTTTGATCTGAATTTTTTTGCTATCTACCATCGCCTTGACCGGAATAACAATTATCTCATGTGGTTCCTTTTCAGCTTTGGACAACTTGGTCTCAATCTTTACATAAGATGAATAGATCCTTACACTTCTATTATATAATCTTTCAAAGGTGGGACTGACAATGCGTAAATCGAAAGATACTTCGCCATCTATTTTAGGGGCAATAAATTTAAAACTAAATATGCCGTCTTCTTTTTTCTCATCCCCCACTTCTCCATCGTCCTGTAAAGAAAGCTCTTCAATTTTATTTTTATAAGCAATCTGTCCTACAAAGTTAACCAATGATAGAAAAGTTGCTCTTTTTATAATTTTATTTTTTTCCTGCAAGCTCACTTTTAATATCAATTCCTCCCCTGCAACCAGATTGGCTGGCAACTCATCATTATTTACATCCAGTTTTAAATCACTCACTACCATAACACGATTATCAGGATCTACTGGACCGATGATACGCCACTGCCCAGCTTCAGGTTTGGTAATGGTAATCAAATCAAATTTTTCGTCGATAAACCAGGAAATGGATGAATCCATGGTCTCCGCTTCAAACTTTCTTCCACTTGGAGATTCCAAGTATATGGCATCATCATTTTTTTTAAAGACTAGAGCGGTAAATTCTTTGATGCTATGATCAATTTTGAATTTATTATCTGTAACCGGTACTTCGGGGACATTGACAGATTGCTCAAATATTTTAAGAAATACTTTTTCCAGCTCGTCTGCATTTTTTACTGACTCAAACCAGGCGTCAGTTGCATTTGAAATTTGTTCCAACAATTGCTTATCAGCTTCATCGGACAAAGCAATGGTATAAATTCTTACAGCCGATTTTTTAAGTTTTGCTATGACGGCGTTTTGAATACGAAGTCGTTCAACTTTGTTAATACTGTCATCTTTACTGATATCAACCATGCCATCGGTCAGCAAAACAATAATTCTCTGGTTATTTTGAGCGGGAGTATCCCAATCTGCAGCAGCTGTCTCAAGGGCCTCACCGATATTGGTAAACAAGCCACGATTATGAATGTTTTTTGCTAACTTTCTGACTTTCTTTTTCCAACTGGAATTAACCTTGCCGACAGCCACCAGAGGTTCACTATTCTGGGCGAACATCCAAATACCTGCTCTGGCATTTTTTGGCAAAATACCACTGAGCAACCTGACTGCAGGACGTCTTAAGTGCTGAGGATCATTACGCTTCATGCTACCGGATACATCAACCAGTATGCGAACATCTACATTACCACTTTTGACTGAAGCCCAAACGGGAAAAGTCAGCAGAAAAAGGACGCCCCAGATCGTAATTTTAGGGAAGATATTTAGCAAAATTTTTCGCATGAAGTGCTCGCTTTCCATCAGAGATAATCCGACCGCATGATATTGCTTATCGGCCAGTCTTGTGAAAAGTCTAGTCTACAAAATAAGTTTTGCAAAATCAGCGAGTTAAGTAATTTAATTTCCGCCTGTATTGTGCAGCATCCAGTGGCACTAAAAATCCTGCCAAAGCACGATATGATCTTCAATTTCAACTACTTCATTATCTGGAATACAGCGACCACTCACGGAAGCACCCGCTTGGTGCACCGATAAAGGATCTCCTGTTTTCAATGGATGCCATTGGGGTAGATCCTGAGAAAAATACACTCTACGATAACCACAGCTTGCGGGCAACCAATCCAAGGTAGCGATATTTTCAGGGGTGATCGTCATACAATCAACAACTATTTTTTGTCTATTACTATAGGAAGTACAGCGACAAAGATCCCGGTCAAGAAACCTGCAAGCAACATTAGTTTGATAATAAGTCCCCAGTTCATCTTCATCTTCGATCTGATAGACGCAACATTTGCCGCAGCCATCACACAAGGATTCCCATTCTTCAATGCTCATTTCTGACATTGATTTTTGCAGCCAAAAGGATTCGCTGTGTTTGCGCATATTATCCTTTGGCACTAAAAGATTTTTTAATGCCAACGACTTCGCTCTGGCATATGCGCCTGCCATCGAGTTGAAACTCCAGCTTATCAGCAATGGTTAGAATGCCTACACCTTCCGGTGTGCCTGTTAACACCACATCCCCTGGCAACAGCGTAAACCATTGACTTATCTCAGCGAGTAATTGAGCGATATTTTTTATCATGAGGCTGGTATCACCCTTTTGGCGAATAATGTCATTAATGGATAATTGGTACTGGTGTTGTGCTGAAAAATTCTGTTCCACCAGCTGCCATTTTGTGATGGCGCAACTGCGGTCAAATGCTTTGGATTTTTCCCAAGGCAAACCTTGATTCTTTAAAGTTGTTTGTAATGTTCTTAATGTGAGATCCAGCGCCAGCCCATAGCCTCCAACCGCAGTTAAAGTTTTATCAGCCTGGGCATTTGAGAGTTTTTTTGTGATAAGTAGCGCCAGCTCACATTCATAATGAACCTCACCTTTATCGGTCGGTATTTCACAAGTATTATCCAGTTGAGTGAAGGCTGTTGAGGGTTTCATAAACAATACCGACTCGGCAGGTACTTCATTGTCCAATTCTTGGATATGTTTAAGATAATTTCTGCCGACACAGACTATTTTGCCTGGAGAAACTGCCAGCTCATTATCGTCAATCGATCGAAAAGTGAACGTCATTCTTGATTCTCTAGAAAATTGTCGAGCTGCGGCGGCATTTGCAAATGAAAACCGTGTTGAGTGATATCGGCACGCACGATTTCAATAGAAACTCTGGCCAAAGAATCCCGAGAGAGCAGATCCAGCATCATAACAAATTGTGGCGAACCAAAATTCGCTAACAATGTCGCTGGAACGTCCTCAAAACAGTCTTTTTTATGTAGATAGAGATACATCTCACTTTTGTGTGGACTGCAATAAATATAACAAATTTGTCTCTTGGCAGGTGATGAACACATGACTAAATCGATACTTTAAAAATAATACCCAGATTATAACATGCTTTAGTTTTGGATTTTATTTTTCAATTTTTTGCCGCTGTTGCTGAAGAATTTTCTCAAAGGGTGTTTGTAATAATTTACATCGCCAATTATTCCAATATGCAGGTACCGTTGAAGATAGGCCAGTCATAAATTGAAAGACGCCATCAAGTAAACGATTGGAATATAAGCTTGAAACGTCGAGTTGGTGTTGTCGTGCAATATCAGCCGCGCAAATTTTCCACGCTTTGAGTACCGCTCTTGAGAGGGGTGCTTTAGCATGTTGAGATTTTGCAGGGTAAGTACTGGTCAGTTTGTTTGCTTGCAGAATCTTGTTGATAATTTGTTTACCATAACGTTGGCTCAAACGCTCAGAAATTATATTTTTTTGATGGATCTGAGATGTATCTGTAGGGTTTTCTTTAGCCAGTGACACCAGCACATTGTCATCAAGAATAAAACGACGTGGTTTATCCTGTTGTTGCGCTTCCTGCTCTCGCCAGTAAGCTAATTGTTGCAATCGGTTTATTTCTGCACCCGGTTTCAGTTGTGCAGCACCCTTTACTTTTTGATAAACATATTCCATGTTGACGTCATGCCAACACTTTAAAATATCCATATCTTCTTCAAATGCAGTTTCTATAGATGATTGCTGCAGTTTTGCTTGCAGTTCAGCGCGCAATTGCTGCCATATCATCGCCAGAAAACTCACATCATTAGCCGCATAACGCAACTGAAAGGATGCTAAGGGTCGCTTTAACCAGTCAGTCCGTGTAGCACCTTTGTCCAGCGTAATTTCTGCGAAATGTTCAATCAGTTTTTGATAACTGATGGATTGTCCCAATCCCAGAAAATTACAGGCAACCTGAGTGTCAAATAATTGTTTTGGCGTTTCACCCAGTAACAAGTGCAAAACCTCGATATCTTCTGAGCAGGAATGCATCACCCAAAGAATCTCGCTTTGAAATAATTCACTCAGTGGTGTCCAATTTTTAATGGTTAGCAAATCGATGAGAATATTTTTCTCGCCGTCAGAAATTTGCATCAATGCTGGAATTGGGTAATAAGTACGTTCCCGTACAAATTCAGTGTCCAGCGCTAACCACTTCCGGCTGGACCATGATTTGCAAAGTCGTTGCAACTTATCTTCATCATCAATCCATTGGAAAACTACATTTTCAGGCATAATCTAAGTTATGTATTCCTTTTTTCTTCTTCTGCACGCAATTCTTTTCTTAAAATCTTGCCAACATTAGATTTAGGTAACTCTTTAATAAATTCTATTTTTTTCGGTCGTTTATATCCGGTGAAATTTTCTTTACTAAAACTTTTTACATCCTCTACGGTTAGATTAGGATCTT
>CAZKUH010000145.1:0-6146 GCA_964555895.1 uncultured Enterobacterales bacterium | reverse complement strand
GTAGAAACAAAATAGCCAACAGCAAGAAAATTACTGGCAGAAAATGTAATTGCAGTTGAGAAAAGTCCAAATCAGTTGCTTAAAGTCTCGAAGGCATGGGTAAGAGCCATGCCGCTGGGAAGAAGAATGAGCGCAGCATATTTCACATTAGAAAATCTTTCCAGTAAAATACTCAAGGTGGATTCAATTGCATCTCCACTCGCTAAAGCGTGTTCCGTAATATAGCACGAGTATAGAAAATGGTGGGAGTCGGATGCGAGGAGTTTCCGGAGTGGAAATACCTGCTTATGCTAAAGTTAGATTTATTCCTGATGGATTGCATATCATGCTAATGGCTCTTACCAAACGATTGAAAAAGAGTGAATTGTTACCCATTGCCATTAGATACCATGATAGTTTGGTTCAACGGATTAGAGCCGTGGTGAAATAACTTTTATTCGTGTTCAATAGAGCGGCTACTAACATATGAGTTGTACAGTTATTTAAGGGAAAACATTATGCAAGACAGAGGATTAAATGATATCGACAAGGCGTCTTGGTGGGGGAGCCTGGCTGTTAAGCTTATACCTTTTTCCATCGTACTGATTTTGGTGGTTTTTTATGGTATCGCCGTTTATTGGAGTCAGGAACCTGATTTGTTAAAGCTCTCTTCTGAAAAAGCCTGGCAACCCGTAGAAAGTGGAAGCAGCAAGGATAAAAAGCTGATTATTGGTTACACCACGGTGGAAGCCATGATTGAAGTGAGCGAAACCTTATTGGATAAAAATGGTGGCTTCATCAGTAACGATATTATGCCTCCAGGTTATTTTCAGGACGATATGCCGGCATGGGAATATGGTGTTCTGGTGCAGGTAAGGGATATGGCTCGGGTTTTGAGAAATGATTTCAGTCGGTCCCAGTCTCAATCAAATGAGCAAGTCGATTTAAAAGAAGCAGAGCCTCGCTTTAACGTGGATCGAACCAGTTGGGCGTTTCCGGAAGCCGAGGGGGAGTATCGTCAGGGCATTAAATATCTGCGTGCCTATCAGAACAAACTGGTTAACTCTAATGACGTCAATTCACAGTTTTATGCCCGTTCTGATAATTTAAGAGAATGGTTAAAAGGTGTTGGTAAACGATTGGGTGCACTATCACAAAAGCTCAGTGCCAGTGTGGTAGAAGAAAGAGCCAATACGGCTCTCTCGGGCGACTCGGCTGCCAGGCAATCGACCGCTGTCGCTGTTTTGGTGAGAGTAAAGACTCCCTGGATGAAAATAGATGATGTTTTTTATGAAGCACGGGGTACTGCATGGGCGTTAATTAATTTTCTAAAGGCCATAAAAGTTGATTTTAAAGATGTACTTGAGAAGAAAAATGCCATGGCGAGTGTAGAACAAATTATTCGTGATCTGGAAGAAACACAGCAAACAGTTTGGAGCCCCATTATCCTCAATGGTTCTGGTTTTGGTACTTTGGCTAATCATTCATTGGTGATGGCCTCCTATATTGCGCGTGCGAATGCGGCCATTATTGATTTAAGAGATTTACTTTCCCAAGGTTAGTGCACACTCGGTTTTATACCCGTGACATCTGAAAATGCGGGTTTCAGGTGTCTCGGGTATAGAGTGGAAGATGACATATTTGTTTACATCAGAACACATTTATAAATCTGGCTTCATGTTAAGCTGAGTTATACAACTATTACTTCTGGAGAAATTATTTTGGCCAGAACACCCACAGAAAAAGCACTTTTAAAACGCGCTCAGGCAGGTGATCGGCGAGCCTTTGATCTGCTGGTTCAGCCCTATTATGGAAAAATATTTGGACATTGTTTAAGAAGTTGTAGAGATGCATCAATGGCTGAGGATTGTACTCAGGAGACTTTTTTAAAAGCTTGGCGCGGATTAAGCCGATTTAGAGGCGATAGTGGTTTACAGCGTTGGTTGCGAGTGATTGCCTCAAATGTCATCAGTACGGCCTATCGAAAATCACCTAACTGGATCCACGTTGATGACATGGAACAATTTATGGAAGCCGAAAATCACTACCCAGAGGTCGATATTGATCTGGAAAATGCCATGCAAAAATTACCGAATGGTGCTCGAAAAGTATTTTGGTTGTATTCCGTGTTAGGTTTTGGACATCGGGAAATAGCAAAATTACTCGGCACTGCGGAAGGCACCAGCAAAGCGCAACTTTTTAGAGCCAGAAAGCTACTCTCAGGGATGTTTCCATAGTTCTGTCTACATTGAGGCTTATTGTCTTGAGCTTTAAGTAATTAGTCCGGGAATATACATCTTGAAGTTACTCGGATATATTTTGGAAAAACTGGTATGTTAGAGATTATACAGCGACTGAGATGTGTTTATTCATACAGTTTATTATTTATCATGCTACTGTTACCCGGAATTGCTTTCGCGGCTAAAATTGATAAAATCAGCAGAGACATTTCGTTAACCGGCATCAAAACAGTCACTTTAATTAATCCCCGGGGAGAAATCTCATTCAAGGGCACAAGCGTAGATAATCTTGTGTTAAAAGGCACACTTGATGAGCAAGCCCAGGCACTAAAAATCTCTCGAAACGGTGTTGAGTTAATTATCAAAGTGATTCTGCCTCAGCATATCGGGCCAAAAAAAGGCTCGAATTTCCAAATCATTCTCCCCTCATCCATGAATATTCAAGTTAAAGGAGTGGATACAAAATGGAAATTTAACGACACATCCGCACTAAATATCCAAGTTGTTGGTGGAGAGATAACGGCTACAAATGTTTTGGGTGATGTTATAGTGGATGCTGTTAGCGTCAATGCGCTGATAAAAAATATTCATGGGAATGTAAAATTCAATACACTCAGTGGAAAAATTATAATTTCTGAAATTTCTGGCAAGATGGTAGCGAGTGCCGTTGATGGCAGCCTGACCTTTAAACAAAAAAATATTAATCTGGTAAAGCTCACCAGTGTCGGTGGCACCATTGATATTACGGGAAAAATGACGCCGCTATCTTTAGTGGATATCAGTACTGTCGCTGGTAATGTTCGATT
Source organism: uncultured Enterobacterales bacterium (assembly GCA_964555895.1). GTDB lineage: Bacteria > Pseudomonadota > Gammaproteobacteria > Enterobacterales > DRNA01. The sequence continues at coordinate 3,121 of CAZKUH010000145.1, read as the reverse complement.
GGCAATGGCTACCAGCGAATCGTTAAATTATAATATCGATGTCCTTAAACAAGGACAGATAAATAACCAACTAAACATTCCAGGTAATAGTTATACTGATAGTAATGGTGTTCATCTGGATTTGAGTATTGGTGATGGCTTGGGAAAAGTGAACGTAACAACAGTCTCTGGTACTGTCTATTTAATGCAGTAAAAATAACTGGAACAGCAGCCCATGCTTTCCAGCTAATGGGCTTGAGTCAGGCGGGTCTAGAAGGCTGGTTTGTGTTGGGTGTTTTCATAACGTTTCACGCTGGAGATAATTTCTTCCTTCGCTGCTTTGGCATCTCCCCAACCACTAATTTCCACCCATTTACTTGGCTCCAAATCCTTATAATGTTCAAAAAAGTGAACGATTTGGTCAAGCAATAATTGCTCTAGTTCAGAAGCTTCATTGATGCCACGGTAGATCCGGCTCAAGCTATCCGCCGGTACAGCGATAATTTTAGCGTCTTCGCCGCTTTCATCCGTCATATTTAAAACACCTACCGGACGACAACGAATAACCGATCCGGCCTGTAATGGATAAGGCGTCGGCACCAAAACATCCACTGGATCACCATCATTGGATAAAGTGTGCGGCACATAACCATAATTACAGGGGTAATGCATGCAAGTAGACATGAAACGATCGACAAACAGTGCACCAGAATCTTTATCTACTTCATATTTTACCGGATCAGAATGGGCAGGAATCTCGATAATAACATTAATTTCTTCAGGAATATGCTGTCCTGATGCAACCTTGTTTAAACTCATGTAGCTTATCTCTATTTAATAATTAAGTTTGATTAAAGAATGGATAACAAAAATTTTGAGGCGGAATTATACGCTATTATTATACTGATAAGCTAGGACAAAACATTATAAAAAAATAAAATCCAAGTAATCAGAAATCTAAGCCTTATTTTCCGGAACAAGATTTTTGCCACCCTAATCAAGATATCTGTCATCCTGTCTGCTGTTTTTATCCCTGTTGTTGTCATGCTCTTAGCAAAAGCACCAATCCTATAAACCATACACCGTCCCGTAGCCCAGCCAAAACACGCTGGTGTGTTGCCCCCTAAAAAAAACCAGCTAGTAAGTGCTTGCTAAAGTTAACTCCAAAAAAATATCAAGAAAGAACAGCATAAATTCTGGAAATATACCATAATACCTCTCTGAAAATTTGGGTCGTTTTTAGTTGTAAATGGTGGTTCAGTTTAATGTCGACGAACAAAATTAATAAAAGCTATGATTTGCTTATCATTGGTGGTGGTATTGCCGGAGCAGGGGTTGCACAAGCGGCCGTAGCAGCGGGATATACTGTCTTACTTTTAGAAAAAAATGCTTTTGGTAGTCAAACTTCTTCACGTTCCAGTAAATTAATTCATGGCGGTTTACGTTATCTGGAAACCGCGCAGATCGGTTTGGTCAGAGACAGTTTAAGAGAACGTCGAGCGTTGCTGAAATTAGCGCCTGGACTGGTCAAGCCCATTCCTTTTTATATTCCTGTGTATAAAAAATCCCGGCGTGGAAAATGGATTTTAAGAGCGGCATTATCTCTTTATTGTGCTTTGGCCGGTTTTGAAAGGTTAGCTCGTTTTAAAGAATTACCAAAAGATCAATGGAGTCGTCTCACTGGATTAAAAACGGAGGGACTGCTCACGGTATTTCAATATTGGGATGCTCAGACAGACGATAAAGTAATAACAGAAGCAGTAATGAAGAGTGCGCATACTTTGGGTGCTAATACATTGTCTCATGCGCAATTTTTGCGTGCAGAAAAAATTGCAGATGATGAGGGTCATGGATATCAAATCAGTTATCAGTTTGAGGGTGAGCAGCACCAATGTGTGAGTCGATGTATCATTAATGCCACTGGCCCCTGGGTGAATGTTGTCGCCGAGTGCATAACGCCGGCTTTCGACAAATTACAAATTGATTTGGTTCAGGGAACACATATTATTATTGATGAGCCTCCACCACACAGGGTTTATTATCTAGAGTCTACTTTGGATCAAAGGGTTATTTTTGTCATGCCCTGGCATGGCAAGACCATGATTGGAACTACGGAAGTGATGGTGACAGATATCAATAAGGAAATCACACCATCGCAGCAGGAAGTCGATTACTTGCTGAGTATTTATAAACATTATTTCCCGGATGCCAGCAACATCATTGAGTCAAAATTTGCGGGTGTTAGAGTTTTGCCTCACAGTGATAAAAAAGCATTTAATCGTTCCAGAGAAAGTCAATTATGGAGCCCCGAGAATCATCCTGATGTGCGTATGGTTTATGGAGGAAAGCTCACCACTTTCAGAAGTATCTCCCAGGAATTAGTCAAATGGTTGCGAACACGAATAGGTGAACGAGAAGCGTTGGCAAATTTGGACGAATTGAAAATAGAATAAAGTTCAAAGTGGCCATTGTTTGAATAATTCTTCTTTTTCAGCAAAAAACAACTGATCTTAGTCGATGAACATAGTAAAATCCCTTCCTTCGCGTTCTTTAACGGTTTTTCGTTTTCTTGAAGAGTATTATGGGTAAATCTGTCGTGGTTCTCGGCACCCAATGGGGTGACGAGGGAAAGGGTAAGGTGGTTGATCTATTAACCGATCGTGCCGAATTTGTTGTGCGGTTTCAAGGTGGCCACAATGCGGGACACACGTTGGTTATTGATGGTGATAAAACGATTTTGCACCTGATCCCATCGGGTATTTTGCGAGAAAAAGTCTATTGTTTGATTGGTAACGGCGTGGTGTTGTCCCCAGAAGCCTTGCTTGAAGAAATGCAAGGTCTAGAGAAAACAGGTATTCCTGTACGTGAGCGTTTAAATATCAGTTCCAGTTGTACGCTTATTCTTCCTTATCATGTTGCCTTGGATAATGCGCGAGAAAAAGCACTGGGTAAAAAAGCCATTGGTACCACAGGGCGAGGGATTGGCCCCGCTTATGAAGATAAGTCTGCGCGCAGGGGATTGCGAGTCGCCGATTTGGTGGATATGGAGCTATTTGCACAAAAGTTAGCAACAGTGATGGAGTACCACAATTTTGTACTCACCCAATTCTTTAAAGTTGATGCAGTTGATTACGGTGAAGTC
>CAZKUH010000144.1:0-6175 GCA_964555895.1 uncultured Enterobacterales bacterium | reverse complement strand
ACGATCATCACCATGGCAATAATCATAGCATTATATCCATAATGAAGAAACTTTTGCATAACTTGTTTAGACCAGCGATACATGGAAATAGTACGAATCCAGGACATTAACAAAAAACGATAAACCTACTCCCTGCTGACCATTGTCATAAATTTATGCCGATACGTCAATATCATCAAAATGAATCATCGCATTACGCGTTAAGTTTTTTGCCGCATACAGTGCAGTATCAGCATTTTTAATAAAATCATCCTTATCAATCAGGCTATTTTCAATAGTCGCCAAACCCAAACTCATGGTCACTTTGGATGAAATTACAGATTTAGGGTGACTGATATTAAGCTCCTCAATTGCCTCTTGTAGACGGTTGGCCTCTTTTTCTACATCAAGCTTGTCAGAACCGGGTAAAATCACCACAAACTCTTCGCCTCCATATCGGGCAGTGAGATCGCCAGCTCTTTGGAAAACTGCATCGATTGCGGCCCCTATCCCTTTGAGACACTTGTCTCCTGCCACATGACCTAACTCATCATTGTAAAGTTTGAAAAAATCGATATCCCCCATAATCAATGACAACGCAGTTTTTTGCCTGGCCGCTCGGCGTATTTCACGTATTAAGGTCTGATCAAATAGTCGCCGATTCGCCAGTCCGGTTAAACCATCTTTTCTGGCCAGGTTGATCAAACGCTTATTCACATTGAGCAACTCTTTTTCAGTTTTGCGAAAATTCTTCAGCTCACCCAATCGCAATAGCATACTGTTAATAAGTTTTGCGATACTTTCAAGCCTGGAAATATCTTTGGCGTCCCAATTACGACTTACTTTTCGACAAGCTGTGAGCACCCCTGCACTTTTATTATCCAGGTTAACGGGTACCGCTATAAAAGAATTCATTCGCATACTTCGCAACCAGTCAAACTCCTCCATGGCGTCAAGAGGCAAAGACTGTGTATCCGAGACCATCAGCGAACCGTCCTGAAATACTTTGTTCTTTAACCAAAGCGGTTCAAAATTGACGGCATTTTGTTTCTTTTGCGGCCAGCATAAAAACTGTTGAAAAGTAGCTAAATATGAAGAAATAGCAATCACTTGAATACTGCTGTAATCAAGAAATGACGCTAGCGATTTGAGTCCTGATAGCATTATCAGGGGTAATTTACGCACCGTTCCACCTAAAATATCAGCGGATAAATCCATCACCAGTTTTTCGAATCTTTCCTGGTACATACGATCAGCTTCATTTGAAATCTCCCAGCTCTCATCTTTCAGGGTGAAGATTACAAATAATTGATGATTAATCTCTGCAACCTGATAACTACCGTTACAGGGCAAAACATCGCCTACCGAGTTTTCCACCAACAATTCAATCTTATCGGTTTCATCGGTCACAAACCCACGCTCGAAAGAAATCCTGATTAAGTTATTCACTTCGTCCCGAATACTTTTACAAAGCAATGCCAACAAGTTTGTGCCCACCAGATCGGGTTGTGTGGCATCAATAAGTTCTACCAATTTATGATTAACATATCGAATATTTAGTTTCTCATCAATCACCATCACAGCTTCGGGTAAAACATTTAACACGCCACTAAGCAATTCTGCTTTCAACTCAGTGTCACTTGTTTGCCAATGATGTTGCTTTCTGATAAGCCCTAAAATTCGGCCGACAAACTGACCTTGGGGATCTTCAACAATGACTGACAGTTTGGTGGTCGTTGAAGACAAGAAATTTAATTGTTCAAGTCTGGACGGCGGCACCAACAACACGATATGGACATGAGAATGCATCGACAAGACTTCTTGCACCACTCTATCAACGGGTAAGTCTTGGCACTCTGAAGACATCACAATCAGCGAAGGTGGTAATGTGCTAACTCGATAGAGTAGCTCAAATGAAGACTGTATGCGCCTAACCTCCGTGTTAGAGCCAGCTAACCAGCGCTCAAGTCGATCGAGTTTGTCCTCAGAACTGGCACAGCAAAAAACTGAGAGCTTGGCTTGATGGTCATCCATATTTTCATTCCCAAAAATTAACTATTGATTGCAATTTGTCAAACAACACTAAACAACGCCTCAAGAAGCACTCGACACATCAGAATAACTCATTGATTTTATTTATTTTTTACGGCGATTCTTTTAAACCTATTCTAAGAAAAAAATCCTTAAAGGCACCCAAAATTAATTAAACTAGAAGCATACTAAAATATTACAACAAAAAATTCCATTAATCTTCAACTTCTATGCCTATTAGATAACCAAACAAAAACTGAATTGTCCAAGCTTTTATCTCTTTTTAGCTATAATTGGACTATTATTGAAAGAATATGAAACGGTTTCAAACAATTCAATTGATAAAAAAAACAGTCTGTTATTATTCTTTTTTCCTTATAATGCTATTGAGCAATTATACATCCCTGCACGCCAATTCATTAAGTCAATTAAAAATTCAGCACTTCGATCAAAAATCTGGCCTGCAATTTCTTACCATAACCGACATAAAACAAGATCAATTGGGTTTCATCTGGTTATCCAGCCAGGATGGATTAAGCCGCTTCGATGGGTATTCATTTTTAAATTTCAAAGAAAACCTTCGAGATAATTCAACATTAATGGACAATTTCATCTGGCAAATGCAATTGGATAACGATCATTCAATATGGCTTTCGACCCGAAAAGGATTCTCTCATTACCAACCATTATTAGAAAACTTTAAAAATCATTCGCTCCCCAGCAGCCATCCAGACAAACAAATAGCGGTATCATCCATTTATACTGACGACTCTAATATCGTCATTATAGGAACCGCCGGATCAGGTTTATATCAATTCAATAAAGACACTAAAGAAATTAAAAAAATTATTGTTTCACCATTTTTTCAAAATGATTATATTAATGTGTTCTTTTTTGATAAAGAAAATGATGGCCTCTGGATTGGTTCCGGAACAAATTACATCAGCAATCAAGGTCAGGCGGGGCTGGAATTTTATCAAATGAAAGGCAATGTTTCCAAGTCCTTCCCTTTGCCATTTAAATCTGGAATAAATAGCATCGTTGAAGCTGATAAGAATTTTTTATGGATAGCAACTTATGGAGATGGCTTATGGAAATTTGAAAAAAATACCCATACTTTTTCTCCAGCGGCACAACTCCCTAACCAATTTATCAACACCCTTGTTAAAGACAAAAAAGGTGGACTCTGGGCTGGTACAAATTCCGGGTTATTCCGCATCAAGGGTAATATTATCTACCCGATTATGCCGAATATACACAAAGGAGATGGACCCGGAAACAGGGTGGTAAAATCGCTATTTCTGGACAGATCAGAGAACCTCTGGATTGGCACATGGACTGATGGCTTATATAAAATAAATCTCATGGAAAACGGCATTCATCTCCTCAATCAAAGCAATAACCCGAATGGTCTATCAGGCAACATCATCCCATCGGTAACAAAATTCAATAATGAATTATGGATAGCCGAATGGAAAAATGGTATTGAGCGGTTTTCATTAGCTGGCGATAAGCTTCAACAATATAATCACAATGGCAATAAAAACAGCCTGAATAATGGTTATGTCAGACAACTTCATGTTGATAACAAGCAAACTTTATGGGTAGGAACAACAAATGGCCTTGATCGTTATCGACCAAAGACAAATGATTTCTTTCACTATAAAAATAATAAAAACAATAAAAATAGTCTTTGCGGGAATTTAATTCTTAATTTGACAAGTGATGAAAATGGACTTTGGATAGGAACCAGAGGCGGTGGCGCTTGCTTTCTTAAAAATAAGTCCAGCAAATTCATTAGATTCACTTCCCAACCAGGTAACAAAAACTCCTTAAGCCATAATAATGTTTCGGTGATTCTACCAGATCCGCCGTACGGGATATGGTTTGGAACAGAAGGTGGCGGGTTAAATTTCTATAACAGCAAATTAAAAACTTTTAAAAAATATACCACAGCAAAAAACGAAAAATTCAAACTCACTAACAGTAATATAACATCTTTACTCTTAGATGAAAATAAAGTGCTCTGGATAGGAACTCAAGGTGGCGGAATTACAAAATTTACTTTTCTTGAGAATTCAAGAAAAGTAAAGAAAGCCCAATATATTACTAAGTCAGAAGGACTTTCATCGAATGCCATTTCTGGAATATTGGAAGATGATAATGGTAAGGTTTGGGTTGGTACAACAAAAGGCATTACTTCAATCAATCGCTCTTCATTTAAAATGAAATATTATGAATCGGAAGATATCTATCTGATTGGGTCTCAGTATAAAAGTCCGGATGGAACCCTATATTTTGGTGGCACCCACGGTCTTAAATATTTCAACCCTGACCAGATAAAAATAAATCCCTATGAAATTCCTGTGGTTTTAACCCAGTTTCGACTGAATAACAAAATTATTAAACCAGGCAAAAATAACTCCCTCAAACGTTCCATCGCGTTATCATTCGACATTTCAATTCCACATAACAAGAATATGTTTACCGTCGAGTTTGCTGGACTGGACTTTCAGGACCCCGAAAATAACCGCTATAAATATCGTCTGCAAGGTTTTGATGAAAACTGGATAGACACAGATGCCAGCAGAAGATTCGCGACCTATACCAATATCCCTTCTGGGGAATACCGTCTTAAAGTTATCGCTAGCAATAATGACGGGGTGTGGAATTTAGCAGGTCGATCTATCAACATTAAAGTCAATTCTTCGCCCTGGAGCAGTAATTGGGCGTTATCAATCTATTCTTTTATTATCTTCGCGCTTTTTGCCTATTTAACTTGGGGCTACCGACAAAGAGAAGAACTCCGTGAAAAATTTAGTAGAGAGTTAAAAAATAAAGAACAACGCTTGATGCTTTCTTTATGGGCAAGTGGAAATGAATTTTGGGACTGGGAGATGATCTCAGGAAAAGTGATTTGCGTAAACAAATTAAATTTATTTTCTTTACCTAAAAATTTATTAAATGGAATTACCGTTAAACTTACTGATTACATTCATGAAAAAGATGTTAATCGTGTGAACCATGCATACTTGCTACATCGAACGAATCGTAGCCCAATGTTCGAATGTAGCTACCGAGTTAAAGATCCTCAGGGGAACTGGATTTGGGTGCTGGATAAAGGAAAAATTGTAGAATGGGATTCTTTTGGCAACCCGACAAGAATGTCTGGCACCTTAGAAAACATCAATGCGATTAAAAGTACCGAGGAGAGGTTGAGAATCATAGCACAGTCATTAGAAAAAACTTCAGATGGAGTATGGATCACTGACGAAAATTACAATTTTGTATTTGTTAACGAATCATTTCTTAAGATCACTGGACAGGAAATTGAAAGTACACATCAAGCAGAATTCCATTTCAATAATATTGAAAATCAAAATATCAACTTTGAAAATCATGTCAAACAATACCTGGAAATTGAAGGCCGATGGCAAGGAGAAATTTGGGCAAAGAAATTATCAGGAGAAAAGTACCAGCAGCAACTCAATATTGACAGCATTAAAGATGAAGAAGGCAACATCACACATTTTATTGGTGTATTTTCAGATATAACCCATCGCAAAAACACTGAAAAAAAGCTTCGTTCTTTAGTGAAAAATGATAGGTTGACAGATTTATTGAATTACACTCACTTCCTTCAAGTCACAGAAAATTTAATTACTCAAAGAGAACAATCAGAGAAACTAAAATTTGCTATTATTTTCATCAGCATTGATGACTTTAAATTCATCAATGAAAATTTCGGCCTGGATGTTGGTGATCAACTACTGGTTGCATTTGCAAAAAGATTGAAAAATACTGCACATTCATCAGAGGCCTTATCCCGTTTTGGCGGTGATGATTTTGTCATTCTAAAAGATGACATCCATGATTCTCTTATTCCAGAATATTTAACCCGCCTGCGCTTAGCTTTAACCAAGCCCTATCAAATTTCTAATCATGAAATTAATATAACCACCAGCTGTGGGATTGCTTTTTTTCCTGAGCATGGTAAACAGGCAAATGAATTATTTGCCAATGCCCATACCGCCTTAAATCAAATAAAACAAGGGTATGGTGACGGCACTCAAACATTTAATGATATTCTAAGATCAAGAACAAGTATAAGTCAGCAACTTGATACAGAGTTAAAAAGTGCTATTGCCAATCACGAACTTGAACT
>CAZKUH010000143.1:0-6181 GCA_964555895.1 uncultured Enterobacterales bacterium | reverse complement strand
CCTTCAATAACAACGCTATATTTAACCTGAGTACGGAAAAGTTATATGAATGAAATCGCAGATAAACTTCAGCAGAACAATATCCCTGTGTCGGTCCCTTCAATATTACCCGAAATTGATGATATCATCCTGGTTGAAGAGCAACTCTTGATCGGTTTACCTTATGAGTTTCGAGAATTTTTAATGGCAGTCGGTAACGTTGTTTATGGCACTATTGAGCTGGTTTCTATCATGGATCCTGCCTCGCATAATTATCTGCCAGAAATTGCCTCCATAGCCTGGGACAAAGGCATTCCGAGAGATTTGGTGCCGATATGTGAAACAACAAAGGGTTATTATTGTATCGCTGAGGATGGAGAAATAAGTTATTGGGAAAACTTGAATCCAACTGAACAAGTCTGGAGTAGTATATGGGATTGGGCTGAAAATATCTGGTTGGAGAGTTAACTGCCAGTTACTGCAGCAAATACCCTGATAAAATTAGCCGCAAATATTTTTTCCACTTCAGCTTGGTGCATCCCCCGCGAAAGTAGAGTGCCTGCTAACAGTGGCAACATTTGGTAATTATCAAATCGCGGCTTATAATTTGCGTCCATGTCCGTTCCCAGAGCGACATGATCAATACCGACTTCATCGACCAGATGAAAAATTTGATCGACATAATCTTTAAAAGTTTGCAGGCCGATACCAGCCGGCCAAGCGCCAATGATCCCCCCGCCATTGACCACGGCATTGGCTTGATCCTGATCGATAAAACGTGGATGGTTAAAACCTTTTCTGCGAATAGCGGTATGCGAAACCATCACTGGTTTACTTGATAACTCAATGGCCCGCATAAACGTACCTTTGGCAGCATGAGCCAGATCGATCAAGATGCCTATTTCGTTCATTGCTGGCACCAGTTTTTCACCAAAAGCACTCAAGCCATTATATTGCGGTGGTTTGGTTTGTATGTCACCAATATCATTAATGTGATAATGCATTAATGTAATGGAACGAATACCATCTGCAAAACTTTGTTTGAGTCGCGGCAGTTTACCTTCGAGAAAATCACCGCCTTCAGCGGTAAATAATGCAGCGGGTATATTGGTTTTTTTTGCTCTTTTTATATCTTCGACAGTTTTAATCAAAGTTACTTTATTAGATTTTAGCAATGACTTTAGACGAGCAATCTGATGTTGATAACTGAGCCAGGCTTCACCCTTTGCAAATTCCCGGGTTGCGACTAGGCCATGCTCGCCCAAATTTAACAATTGAAAATCACTCACGGTAGAAAAGCTCGCGACAGTAAGTCCTCCTTTTCTCATATCTTCGATGGTCTCATCTTCGAATGTACCCCAAAGAGCATAAAGTCTTAATTTAAAATTCAGTTGTTCTGCATTGGCTACAAATGACCGACCCGGATGGGCGTGAATATCTATCGAAAGGTTATTTTTAACAAAATTCCGTCCATTTTTCAATAATTCAGCCGAAGGTTTAAAACCTAAAGGTACTTTTTTATGGGTAAAATAATAGCCCGTAGCTGCCGACAATAAAACCAGACCACTACCTGAGATTAGGAACTTCCTTCGGGTCATTAAATTCACAATAGCTTACCTTGAAATTTCAGTCATTTTCAGTGGGTGATTTTACTGTGGTTCTAACCGTTGAAATTTTCGGCGAGTCTTCAAGTATTTTGTCCAGCTCTGCTTCTGTTTGGTTGTGCCAATCCGGCGCTTCTTTTAAAGTATTCTCACCTTTTTCATAAATAGTGGCCGCTGAACCTAGAATTTTCTGGTCTACCTGAAGCTTAACATCCGGATTTTTGTTTGGATAATCAGCCTGACCTAAAATAAATCGCATGACATTGACTCGTGCACGTTTTTTACAATCTGATTTAACCACAGTCCAGGGTGCATCGGCAGTGTCGGTATAAAAGAACATGGATTCTTTCGCTTCGGTGTAATCTTCCCATTTATCCAGAGAAGCCAAATCTACCGGGCTTAATTTCCATTGCTTTAACGGATCGTGATGACGTTGCTGAAAACGGCGAAACTGTTCATTTTGACTGACTGAAAACCATAATTTATAAACGGTAATCCCACTCCTGACGAGCATTCTTTCGAGCTCCGGCGCTTGCCTCATAAATTCAAGGTATTCTCCAGGTTTACAAAAATCCATCACCTTCTCAACACCCGCCCGGTTATACCAAGAACGGTCAAAAAAGACGATTTCACCCGCACTCGGCAAGTGTTTAATATAGCGTTGGAAGTACCATTGACCCCGTTCACGTTGTGTTGGTTTTTCTAATGCGACTACTCTCGAAACACGCGGATTCATGTGTTCCATCATTCTTTTGATCGTGCCACCCTTACCAGCTGCATCTCTACCCTCAAAAAGGATCAGAACGCGCTGGCCGGTTTCTTTAATCCAGTTCTGCCACTTGAGCAATTCAATTTGCAATTCATGTTTTAGCTCTTCGTACTGTTTGCGCCCCATCTTGCGACGGTAAGGGTAGTTTGCATCCGGAAATATTTTCTTGGCATCAAAATTTTGCACTTCAATAGCCGTGCCAAAACTTTTCTGCTCACGTTCCAACATCGCCTTGGGGTGTAATAAATAACTTCTGCTTGACATAGCGACTCCCAAAATTTAACTTGTCTGATCAGTATAGGAAAGGTTGCTTGACAATGTACTGATATTTGTCAAAATTTAAACATATCGCAACAATATTTTTCATATTATACCGCTCAACATAAAAAAGTACTTAACCTTCATCAATCCATACAATTTTTTTGTGCTTTGACAATTGACTAATATAAGGCGCATATAAATCTTCTATTTGCTGCCGTCTAAGTTTTAAGGTTGGTGTCATCAAACCCCTTTCAATATCCCATTCCTTAAAAACTATCAATAAATGTGTCAGTTTCTCGTGTGACTCCAACTTGCTGTTGATTTCAGTGAGTATCTTCAGATATTTTTTCTCAGCACTCTTTTTTTCCTGCCACACTTCTTTATGATTAATCACCACTATCGCAATGGGTTGCGGTAACTCTGCACCCGCAACAATGAGTTGCTCCACAGATAATGCCGGCTGCAGTAACGACTCAATCGGTGTAGGAGAAATATATTTTCCTTTTGAACTTTTAAAAATTTCCTTGGCGCGGCCAGTGATAGTCAAATAACCATCCGCATCAATAACGCCTAAATCTCCTGTTCTAAACCATCCATCCTGAATCGCCACATCGGTTAAATCCGGGGCATTGAAATAACCCTGCATGACGTTTGGGCTACGGACTAACACCTCACCAACATCAGATAATTTGATATCACTTTCGGGAATGGCACGGCCCACTGAACCTATTTTAATCCCTGCAGGCGAATTCATATTTGAAATTCCAGTGGTCTCGGTTAATCCATAGACTTCATAAATAATAAGCCCTAAATTTTTAAACCAGTATATAACTTCTGGAGATATACTGGCAGCTGCACTGATGGCGTACCTTGTTTTACTAAAGCCAAGACTATAAATTATTTTCTTTTTTAATGAACGGCCTATCAGTGGTGTTTGAAGCAACAGGTTACTCAACCAGGCACCACCTAACTTTTTCTGTACACCTTGCATTAACTTTACCCAGATCCTGGGTACACCGAAAAAAATAGTCGGTTGCGTATGCAATAAATTTTTGGGGAAGGTCTCTGGGGAATCTACAAAAGAAATTTCGCCACCATAATATAACGAGTTCATTTCTACCACCATTCTTTCGGCAATATGTGCCAAGGGTAAAAAAGAAAAATAGCGTTCGTCGTGTCGAAGTTGTATAACTCCACCAACACATTGTATTGCTTTAAAAATAGCTCGATATGACAACATCACACCTTTTGGAATCCCAGTCGTCCCCGATGTATAAACCAAGGTGACTAAATCCTTTTCATCAACCACAATATTCTCACAAAACAAACCTTTGTCGATAGACTCGCTCACCATGTCGTCCCAAAATGGCAACCCCTCTCGCCTGGAAAATAACGTCAGTAACTCCACAGCGGGTTTAAAATCCATTAATTCGCTGGTCGATGGCAATTTTCCGATAAAGATTGCACAGGCTCCACTATGTTCCATAATTTGCGAAACTGTGTGTTGATTGGCTGTGGGGTAAATAGGTACTGAAACATGCCCAGCCATGAGAATAGCCAAATCTGCTAGGATCCAATGGGCACAATTCAAAGAATAAATAGCTATCCGGCTTCCACGAGGATATTTTGCCAAATAAGCAGCAACCGCTGTCACCTGTTTATCGGCTTCAGACCAGGTGAAGTTCTGCCAACTATCACCAGCGGGTTGCTTTAAGTAAATACTCTCTGGCTTTTCCTTAACCCAATATTTAAACTTTTGCACGGGACTTTGAAATGAATTCTCAATTATCATACGCTACCTTTATATTGAAATAGTTAGACGAAACGATGACCAGTGAGACTGGTTGTAATTTTCTTTGACCACTGTCTTCTGCAAAGTTCTCATATTATTAATTTTTTTACGTTGGGTAAATATTTTTCAAATGAACCCGTGTTAAAAGCGACCACATTTTCACCTTTGTGAATAAGCCCGCGTTGTTGTGCAATTTCAACCGCAGCTATGGTCGCGGCGCCTTCAGGACAAATCCAGATACCATAATCATGGTAAATTTTTGCAAGATTTGCAGCAATAGCGCTTTCTGTTACCGCGATAGCGGCGCCATGGGAATCGTTGATGATTTCAAGTACTTTTAAATGCCCTACACCACCCGGTACATTCAAGCCGGTGGCTAACGTTTTACCCGGATCAAGAGCAACAGTATCTAACTCTCCATGTTCATATGCCCTCACCACAGGAGATGTTTTTTCACTCTGCACAGCGATGCATCTCGGTCGCCTGCTGTCAATAATACCCAAGGCTTCCAATTCATCAAAAGCTTTCCACATACCTAAAATCCCGGTACCACCTCCGGTCGGATAGATGACAACATCCGGGAGTTGCCATTGACCAAATTCTTCACATTCAGCCAGTTCCAGGCCCAGGGTTTTTTTACCTTCAATTCTCCAACCCGGTTCTTGAAAAGTGGCTACGTTAAAATAACCTTCGGGCAGATATTTTTCTTTCATTAACGCACCCGCTTCTCTGATCGTCCCTTTAACCAGTTCCAAGGTCACATTAGCATAAAGTCGATCCAAAGCAGCAACTCGACCCAGTATCGGCATTGGTGTGTCATCGGGCATGATGATCACCACCTCCATATCTGCTTTCATCGCATACTCTGCCAGCGAATCCCCGGCATTTCCCTGCGTGGGTACGACAAGTTTATTAATAGCTAATTTTCTCGCCATGGAAACCGCCATACTCATACCCCGGTCTTTAAAACTCGCGGTCGGATTTGCGCCATAATTATGATGTGCTTGCCCTTCATCTTTTAGGTAAAGTTTAAATCCATTGTGTTGAGCACAGTTATTTTTGTCCAGCAGAATCAGTGGTGTGTATCCTTCGCCAAGACTCAAGATATATTGAGCATCATCATCATTATTTATATCCAGGGCGAGAAGCGAACCAAATCGCCACATTGATTTGATATCCGGGCGATACCAGCCAAAATCTGCTTTTTCTTGGCGCAGTTTTTCAATATCTATTTGTATTTCTAGCGGTCGTTGACAACTAGGACATAAATTTATTAACTGTTGAATCTCATATTCTTCAGCACAGTTGCTACATCTGAGGTTTTTGGCATAACTCATTTTCAGAACCCGTTTAATTTAAATTCATTTCTGCGACGACAAGGAATTTAGTGTAACATAAATATTTTTAAGTGGGTGTTGAATAGAGGTGGACACAAGATAAGCTATTGACTATCCAGTAAGATCAGCAGATATGTTATGCTGCATATCTCTACAAAGAGTCGGATTTTGCCATGCCAACTTCATTAGTATTGACGCTCATACTTCTTTTCATTACACCACAAATAGCTAAACGATTCATTAATTTACCCAGCAATGTCATGGTGCTATTTATTGTGCAACCGCTTGCCATGGCGTCGACACCTATCATCTTTTTTGTGGGTGGTTTTGTCAGTGTTGATATTGCACCTTCGCCTTCGTTGTCAACATTACCCGTCGCTTTTTTAATCATTGGCGTCGCAGTCTCCAGCATTCCTACTGCTTTAACCTTAAGAAAATT
>CAZKUH010000142.1:0-6198 GCA_964555895.1 uncultured Enterobacterales bacterium | reverse complement strand
TAGGTATTATTATTGCTGCTTACTTCTCTCATCAATTAACCAAACCATTAAAAAAACTGTCTGAAACGGCAGTAAAAATTGGCAGAGGAGAGCTTGGGGAACAAATCATTAAAGCGAGCAAATCGACGCCTGAAGAAATTGCTACAGCTATCAGACAGTTTAATGTAATGTCAGCACGTCTTTCAAAACTTGAAATTAAAAACAGACATCTACAAGAACAACAACAACTCAAAGATATTGGTGAAATTGCCAGAGCTTTTGCTCATTCATTAAGAAACCCATTAAATACCCTGGGTCTTGCAGTCGACGAACTTGTTGCGACAACACCTGATGATAAAAGAAAAAATGAACTGAATTCGGTAGTAAACAACCAACTGCAAAGAATTGATGGTTGGGTGAAAAACTTTATGAGCTTAAGTGATGTAAATTTTTCTGAACTGGAAAAAATAAATATAAATGAATTAATCATATCGCTGGTTAAAGATTATAAAAAAAGCAACCCTAAAATTTCATGGAAAATGGTACTGCAAGCAGATTGTGAAATCACCGGATTTGTTCCAGAACTACAAAGTATGTTGCAGGTATTGTTCGAAAATGCCCTAGAAGCCAGTAGTGATGGACAAGAGGTTAAGATTAATCTTACATGCAAAAAAAATCACTGCCATGTTGAAGTACTGGACCAAGGGAAAGGCATTTCTGAGGAAATGCTGGAACAGGTATTTTCTCCACAGGTAAGCCATAAAGAGAATGGATTTGGTATGGGTTTGTACATTGCAAAAAGTATCGCAAAAACACATTATATGGGTGATATAAGACTGACTAACAGAAAGCAGGAAGCTGGTTTGTCGGCAATCTTGATTATTGCTTTGAAACGCAGTGATAAAGAAACATTCAGCGATTAATCAAGGCATAAATAAACAGGAACTCATGTGCAAAAAATGATTCACATATTAATTGTAGAAGACGAAAAATCTCAAAGAGAGTTGTTAAATAATTTATTATTACGCTCTGGATACCAGACTAGTTCCGTGGCTGATTTAGCTTCTGCCAAAGTGATATTAAAACAGCAGGTGGTTGATATTATTTTTTCTGACTGGAAACTAAATGCTGAAAGTGGTTTGGACTTATTAACCTGGGTAAAGACAAATAATATCGATGTTGGTTTTATACTTGCAACTGGACACGGCACAATAAGTCACGCGGTAGAAGCTATGCGTATTGGTGTTGACGATTATCTGGTAAAGCCTTATCAGAAGGATGCTTTATTGTTTGCAATCGAAAAATTATCAAAGAATAAACAATTACTAAATGAAAAAAAGGCATTAGAAATTGAATTAACTGAAAGAGAGGCACTACTCGGAATTGTGGGTAGTGCCTCTTGTATGCAACAAATGTATCACAAAATAGAAAAGTTGGCTGATACCCAGGCAACGGTATTAATCACCGGTGAAAGTGGTACCGGGAAGGAATTAGCAGCGAGGGCGTTACATACTTTATCTGCTCGAAAAGATCGAGTTTTCGTGGCAGTGAATTGTGCATCTATTCCTGAAACATTGGCGGATACTGAGCTTTTTGGTTCTGAAAAAGGAGCCTTCACTGGTGCCAACAAACAAAAAACAGGCAAGTTTGAATTTGCCAACCATGGCACTATTTTTTTAGATGAAATTGGTGAGATGCCGCTTAATATTCAAGCGAAGTTGCTCAGATTAATTCAAGAAGGTGTATTGAATCGTGTGGGCAGCAACCATGAAATAAAAATTAATATCAGAATAATAGCCGCAACCAATAGAAATTTATCCAATGAGATAAAAAAGGGTAATTTTCGGGCAGATCTTTTCTATCGATTAAATGTCGTACCGATTGAAATGCCATCGCTAAGACAACACAAAGAAGATATACCAGCTTTGTTAAAGCATTTTATCAAGGTAGTCGAACAGCGGCATAATATATCAAAAATAATTTTTCTTAAAAGCACTTTAAAAAAACTTATGGCGTATTCCTGGCCTGGGAATGTCAGAGAACTTGGGAATGTGGTAGAAAGGTTAATGTTGATGTCGGTTGATGGGGTGATCGATGAAGCTGAAATTCCACTAGATAATCCCAACCTAAAAGAAACCAAATTTATTATCCCGGAAAACGGTATGGATTGGAACTCACATGAAACGGAGATGATTTTACAGGCAATGACTTTATCCCATAACAATAAAGCCCAAGCGGCCAAGTTACTTAAAATGTCCTACAAAACTTTTCTTTATCGTCTAGATAAAATCCCCAAATAAGGTGGAGATTCCTCATTTGAGGATAATGCATTAATTTCGCAAGATAATTATTACGTTTAACCAGAAGTTTTCTGGCATGTTAGTTGCTCTATTGTAGTTGTATTGTTGCTGAAGATTACTTTTATTCAATTAAAGCAACACATTTATTAATCCTATAGGAATAAATTATGAAGGCGAAACTAATAGTATCGACACTATTTATGCTGGCTGGCTTTAGCATGTTAGCGAGTGCAGAAAATAACACCGAAAAAAATAAAATGGTCATGGTGAGTATCAATAAGGAAGATGATGCCAATGCCAGAGTGGATTTGCAAATTAATGGAGAGAAATTTGAATTTGAGTTACCTGAACTTACCGAAGGTGAATCGCAGGATATTACGACTGCTTCTGGACAATCCATTGCAGTGAGCAAAACCAGCAAAGGATTTATCATTAAAGTTGACGGTGAAGAGATCCCCTTGTTTTCAGATCAAAAACTACACTTTGACGATAGTAGTAAATCAGCCAGAGTGTTCGCGTTTGTCAGTGCCAATCGGCCTCAAAATGATGAGGAGATGGTCATATCGGCGAGCGGTCTTGATGATGAAACTCGAACACGTATTAAAGAGGCGCTCATGTCGGCAGGTATCGATAAAAAGGTTATATTTACCGATATGTCTCAGGGGATGCAGTGGCTTGATAATGAAGGTGGCACTTTTGACATCACCGTCGAAGCTGATGATGGTTCAGCAACCAAACACAAGGTTATTAAAATGCATAAAAAAGTAGAAATTGATACCGATGATGATTCCTGAGATTGGAAGAATAAAAGCTGTAGAGACAAAGCCACAAATTTGTGGCTTTGTCTTCATTCATTTTCGGCATCATTTTCCACATCATTAATCAGTAGCGGTTCTGGAGCACCGGGTTTTCGTATCCTGCCCGCACGCCTTAAGGCATCTCTAAGAATATACTCAATTTGCGCATTGAGACTCCGTAATTCATCATCCGACCATTGTTGTATGGCTTTGAAAATATCTTCATTTATCCTCAAGGGATATGCTTTTTTAGCCAAAATGAGCACCTTTAGAAGTTTGTAACTTAGCTAAAGATTTTTTTATAGATTTTACCAACTTTGTTGGTTCATCAGTTCCAAGACGAAATATTTTTCCTGACTTAAGGGTGATTTCCACAGCATCCAGACCCGATACACAATACAACCAAAATCCGTTGCAATGTCGGATGCCAAAACCGTACCACCAACGGTTTCTGACAGCCTGAATGGCTTTGATCTCGCTAAGGCTGATTTTTTTATGCCATATACCAGGTCCAAAATGCCAGTGCAGAGTTTTGCTATCAATAGTGATGTTAATAGAACTAAAAGCAAGAGTGAACAGGAACACAATGATCAATGTAGCAATGGGATAGATATAAAATTCGGCTTTGAAGATATGCAAGTAGCGTTCGAAGAATCTCAACAGCTCCGCATTAATTTCAGAGAGAAAAACAACGGCAACGGATGATAACAGGCCGAGGAACGATATCATTATGGTCAACCTGCTAACTTGTCGGTGCTGATACATTCTTATAATTCCTATTTTTCTCTTTGCATAATAATCAACAAAGCGGGTTTGAATTGAGAGCCAACATTAGTGGAATTGGCAAATCTCCAACCAGACTGACCATATTTGTTGAGTTGCTGTTGTAAAAGATCCAGATCCATTTTTTGTGAGAAAAAACCCATGGATTTTTCAAAAAGGAATGTTTTAAATTCAATATTCATAATAACCGCCTAATAAATGCTGCCAGCATTGACGATGGGTTGAGCTGCTTCATCACTACAGAGTACAACCAATAAGTTACTCACCATAGCAGCTTTTCTTTCGCTATCCAGTTCTACAATATTTCTTTCAGCCAAATGGGTCAAAGCCTGTTCAACCATACCAACGGCACCCTCAACAATTAATTGTCTGGCTGCGATAACAGCAGAAGCTTGTTGTCTGCGCAGCATGGCATTGGCGATTTCTGCCGCATAAGCGAGGTGGCTGATGCGGGCTTCAATAACTTCAACCCCGGCTTTACTCAACCTGTCCTGGACTTCTCTTTTCAAAGCCAAAGAAATTTCGATTGGGTTGCTTCTCAAAGAAATTTTGTTTTCATCATGCGCGTCGTAAGGGTAACTGGTCGCCAGATTTCTTAAAGCAGCTTCGCTTTGAATAGAAACAAAGTCTTCGTAGTCATCCACCAAAAAAATGGCCTCAGCAGTATCGACCACCTTCCATACCACAACAGCTGCTATTTCGATTGGATTACCAGTGTTATCGTTAACTTTAAGATGACTGCTTTCAAAGTTTCTTACACGCAAGGAGACCGCCTGTTTAGTATAAAACGGGTTTGCCCATCTTAAACCAGGCTCTTTAACCGTGCCGATATATTTACCAAACAATTGCAACAGTTTGGCTTCATTGGGGTGGACCATAAATAGCCCGAACCAGAAAATGAAAGTAAAAATACTCGCCATAGCACCAACAGTAATAAGCGCAGGATGACCGCCCTTGATGGTGAGAAGTGCAAATAAAAGTTGAGCGATGAACAAAAAAATCATAAAAGTTAAGCCGCTGGGGGCTTTGATAGCGTTTTCCTGAATCATAAATTTCTCCAGAGAAGTGATAATACAGCATGAATTTGAATTAATGATATCACATTGATATCATTAATCAATGATTTTGTAGAGAGAAATGTAAAAAAGTGTGAAAGCATCAATCGTTCAAGGTGTTTATTTGCCTCAACTCAGGATACGCATGGACGAATTTTCCGTTTAATATATTGAGCGCCAGGACGATTCCTTTATTCTCAATCAGGCAGCACGGGTATATTGGGTGCGGAACCAACGCACAGTGGCACGAAATCAGAGGATTGTGCATCCATTCTTATCACGAGTTGATGGCGGGTTATTTAATATTGAATTTTATCGCCCGGGATTACTTGTCGTTTTTAAACTGGATCCAGCGCCAACGCCAGATACCAATATAACCAGGGAGCGCAATTAAAATACCTACAATAATAAGAACCCAGGCCAGATCTAGCAGGGGAGGCCAGTAGAATTTTGCTAGAAAAGTCAAGGTTATGCCAGAGAAAAAAGGTAGTAGGCCGCCGATAAAAAGCTTGAGACTAAAACTAGGCTCAGTAAGCCAACGTCGAAAAAGAGTAATTTTCATAATAAATGTTTTAAGACTAGAGTGTAATTTTTCAATACGAGGTTATCGATATTAGAGTATAATGCCAAACCTCTATTTAAAAACAGTATCTCAATGCCAAAATAGCTGAAAACTAATAATAAGGATTCTCTCCAGCAGCGTGCTCGGTTGCATCCATGACGGCTGAGAGTTCGCCGGCAAATTTTTCCATTAGCGTTTTTTCCACACCATCTTTTAAGGTTACATCGGCCAAACCGCAACCCTGGCAACCGCCACCAAATTGCAAAATTGCCACGTTATCATCGGTTATTTCTGTAATTTGCACATGACCGCCATGGCTAGCAAGTTGGGGATTTACTTCTGCTTCTACCACATATCTGACCCGATCAAGTAAAGGTGCATCATCTTCCACCTTGCGGGCTTTGGCATTGGGCGCTCTTAAAGTGAGCTGGGCGTTAAGATTTTCTTCAACAAAATCAATCTCAGCTTCTTCAAGATAAGGCGCACTATCTGGATCGACATAGGCTTTAAAATCTGCGAAATCCTGAATATAATCTTTATCCTCAATTGCACTTTCCGGGCAAAAAGAAACACCACATTCTGCTTGAGGTGTGCCACCGTTAATAACAAAAACGCGAATACCAACATTGCCATCCTCTTGTTGAGAGAGTAATTTTTTAAAATGTGCTTTAGCTTTTTCACTAATGCTTAAAATATTTTCTGAAGCCATTATTTGAAACCTA
>CAZKUH010000141.1:0-6203 GCA_964555895.1 uncultured Enterobacterales bacterium | reverse complement strand
GAACGGGCAAACTGTGAGGCAAAAAGCATGGCCTCCATATTATGTACGGTGGGATTGCCCTTATACATGGCGACAGCATTTCGGCCATGAATTGTCTGAATATTTTTCAAATTGTTGGCGTCTTCATCATAGGCCTGCTGCCAAGAAATTTGTTGCCAGCCGTTGGCAGTTTTTTTAACCGGTTGATGTAATCGATCGGGGTCGTTATAAATATCTTGTAATGCAATTGCTTTGGGACAAATATGCCCTTTGCTTAGTGGATCTTTTTTGTCACCTTTAATGGTGATGATTTTGTCATTTTGCAGGGTGAATTCAAGACCACAAATTGCTTCACACAGGTTGCAGGCGTGGTATCGTGTTTCTATGGTCGCTGAATCATTCATCATCGTTATTATTTGAGTATTTTCTGATAGAGTAACAGATTATGAAGCCGATTGTCTTAATTGCAAAATAGCCAAAGAAAGATTTTGCTCAAAAACAAATCCAAGTACAATGTTATTAATAATTCTTAAATATCACAGGATCTACTCCCCATGTCATTAAGTGAAAGTAATTTATTCGACCCCGTTCAATTTGGTACGCTTAAACTGCGAAATCGTGTGGTTATGGCACCCATGACGCGTACTTTTAGCCCGGACGGGATCCCCAACGATTTGGTCGTCGCCTATTATGAACGTCGAGCAAAAAATAATGTCGGTCTTATCATCACAGAAGGTACTTGTGTCGGCCATAAAGCAGCGAATGGCTACCCAAATGTACCCTTTATTTATGGTAATAAAGCACTGGCTGGCTGGGAGAAAGTGGTCCATGCTGTACACGCCGCTGGTGGTAAAATAATTCCTCAGCTTTGGCATGTTGGAGCCATCCGCAAAGCAGATACCGGTGCCGGACCCGATGAAAGCGTGCCCGCTTATAGCCCGTCTGGGGTGACGGCCAAAGGAAAAAAATCCGGAGTCAGGATGTCAACTGAAGATGTTGAGGAAGTTATTGAAGCTTTTGCAAAAGCGGCTGAAGATGCCAAAGCAATTGGTTTTGATGGTGTGGAAATACATGGCGCACATGGGTATCTGGTTGATCAATTTTTCTGGGAAGATAGCAATCTAAGAGATGATAAATATGGTGGTGATAGCGTTGAGCGTACCCGATTTGCCGTGGATATTATCAAAGAGATCAGGGCAAGGTGTGGTGCTGATTTCCCCATCATTTTAAGATTTTCCCAATGGAAACAACAAGATTATTCTGCCAAACTGGCCTCAACGCCTGAAGAGCTTAAAACTTTTCTGCAACCGTTAGTGGAAGCGGGTGTCGATATTTTTCATTGCTCTACACGAAGATTCTGGCAGCCAGAATTTGCTGGTTCTGAGCTAAATCTGGCTGGTTGGACCAAAAAACTCACTGGGAAACCTGCAATTACTGTTGGCAGCGTTGGCTTGAACAGTAGTTTTATTGACGAAGAAAAACGCGATATGGTTGAAGCATCAGCTGTAGCAAAAGAATCTTTTACACAGTTGGAACACCGACTGGCTAACGAAGAATTTGATCTGGTTGCAGTCGGTCGAGCGCTACTTCAGGATCCGGGGTGGGTAAATAAAGTAAAAGAAAACCGTCTCGATGAACTGGTCGATTATGCCAAGGAATCGTTGACCAGGCTATACTGACCAAACTAGTATAGACATAGCAAGACACGCGGAAACCGAACCAGAGCTAAAATTTTCAGGAAACTATCCAAGCTATTGCAGTACACTTGTCCTGAGCGCAGCCGAAGGATCTTGAAAAGACGCCACTATGACGGAAAAATTCATTCACGGAGATAATTTAAAATGAATATCAATATGACATATTTTTATGAAATAGGCATACTTTTTATCATCCTTATTTCACCGCTTATTTATCATTGGGCTAAAAGAAAAACAACAGATCCTGTTATAACCACAATTTTTGGTATTTTTATGATGTTTTTCCCTATAATAAATTTAGTCTTTTTACTTTTTTTATTTAAAAAACCGGATCTGGATTTGAATATTGAAAAATAAATATTATTCAAATGCACCCACTGCTCCAGGAAAAACCACTGGGCTTTCATAACCGGTTTTGCTAATGGAAGAAACACCAAAAAAGTAGTTGTCGATAATAATATTTTCCAGAGTGGCTTCATCAACATTGCCGACATCTCGACTATATTGCCAGATCGGGGAAGTGGTTTCCCGCCAATAAATTCGATAACCTTTAATTTTTGTTTTATCGTGTTTGGGTTGTTGCCATTTTAAATGAGTATCTTTACTCACAGCACCGGATAGTTCAACTTTTACGGGAGGTGCAGGAGCCCACGCCATTGAGGCTAATGTCACCATGTTTAATGCTGTCAGTTTAGCGGCATACGGAAAGTTTATACCAGCGATGACATCCCCATATTCAATACCATCTTCTGTCCTTAGATCCTGGTGTTGACGATTATAGTTCTCATGGGCCTCCATAATTCTAACGCCAGGATAACCTACCTGATTAAAAGGTCGATGGTGGCCACCACGACCGAATCTATCCAGACGATAAATCATCATCACATCCAGATTTTCAATATATTGATCGGCAAGTTGATCAATATAGCGTGCCAGATTTCTGGATGCAGAATCGACTTCGCCACCGGTAAACCTACGCGTTCGGGCTTGCTTGGTTGTTTCAGTTGCTCGCGTCCCTTCTGAAAAAACACGCGCATGGGTGTTGTCGATCACACCATCAATGCCTTTGATATTACCGATCATGTCATTATTTAATACGGCTATGATGTGCCAGCCTCTTTTTTTCGCTTCTGCGGCTAATAATTTGCCGCCAAACAAGCCCTGTTCTTCACCGGATAATCCGGCGAAAACCACTGTGGCATTAAACTTATATTTGGATAACACTCTTGCTGATTCAATCACTGCGGCAAGGCCTGAGGCATTGTCATTTGCACCGGGGGCATCGCTGGTGCTATTCATGGGATCACTTATCCTCGAATCAATATCACCAATAATCATCACCACACGCGAAGGATCTTTTGCGCCCTTTTTAATGGCGAGAACATTGATCACTTTGGTCGGTTTAGGAATACGTTTTTCACCAGAGATCACGCCACCCTGAAATTCTACCTGAAGGCAGTCTTGGCAATCTTTACTGATATTTTCAAACTGTTTTTTTAACCAACGTCGGGCCGCACCAATTCCACGGGTATCTGATTTTGTTTGCGACAATGTATGACGGGTCCCGAAACCCACTAAAGTTTGTACGCTTCTCTTTAAGTTTTCCGCATTGGATTGTTGCGCTATTTTATACAGTTTCTGGTGGTATTGCCGTGGGGAAGCGAGGCTGGAAATGCTGAGAAAACCCGTTAATGAGAATGCTGCAAGGATGATGACTTTAATATTCATGAGGAGAACAACACTATTGCTAAAGAAAATTTAACCCAGATACTATTGTTAATAGATTACAAAGTAAATACCCTCAATCAAGCGTTGTGCCTGATTAAGGGTAAATAAACTGAGGAAAAATATACCTTACTTAAATGGCTACTGAGCAAAAGCCTCATTTACACGTTTAGCAAAATCATCCGGTGATAAAAACCCCTGCACGCGCTTATTCCTTATTTCTTCACCTTTGGTATTAAAGAACAGTACAGCGGGTAAGCCCAGATAACTAAAATATTTCTCGGCTCTGGCCGTTTCAGGGGAATCATTATCACTGACATCTATCTGGATCCAGACCGTATTAGCCAGCGCCTTCCGAACCTGAGGGCTAGGGAAAGTGATTTCAGCCAGTTCAGTACAAGCTACACACCAGTCGGCAAAAATATCCAACATGGCTGTTTTTCCCTGCGCATTCGCTTTTGCTATTTCAGCTTTTACTTCTTCGATGGTTTTGACATGGATAAAGGGTACTGACTCTGCTGGGGTAGCAGTGTTTGTACTCGTGCCAACTGATTGATACGAGACATTACTACCTAGAGGTTTCAACGGATTTGAATTTCCCTGCGCTGCTCCGATGAACATTAAAACACTACCTATTATTAATACGACGCCAATACCTTTCCAGAATTTTAACCAGTTATTTTCAGGTTTGGCTTCGAGTGCACCAAGATAAATTCCTGACATCAACATCAACACACCCCACAAGATCAACACCACCGGCCCCGGCAATAGATGATCTGAGATGTAAATAGCTACTGCTAACATCGCAACCCCGAAGGCAGCTTTAACACCATCCATCCAGCTACCTGCTTTAGGCATTAATTTCCCTTCGGAAACACCAATGATGATTAATGGGATACCAATACCCATTGCCAGAGCATACATATAAAGCGCACCTAACCAATAATTACCGGTGTTGGCAATATGAAGGAGCACACCGGCCAAAGGTGCGGTCATACATGGGCTGACAATAAGAGCAGATATGAAACCCATCAGAGCGACGCCAGCAAAAGTGCCACCGGTGAGTTTGTTACTGGTGTTGGATAATTTCGATTGCAAAGCAGAAGGTAGCTTTAAATCATAAAAACCAAACATACTTAAAGCGAGCAAAACGAAGATGATAACAGCCGCACCAACAACCCAGATAGACTGAAAAAATCCTGCAAGTGAATGTCCGATTGCTGCAGTTAATACACCTAAAGCGACATAAGTAACAGCCATGCCTTGTACATAGACAAATGAGAGCCAGAATGCCTTATGGGTTGAAATTTTCTTTCCTTGCCCTGCAACAATACTGGCCAAAATAGGTAGCATTGGAAACACACAAGGCGTAAATGTTAGCGCTATTCCCAAGAGTAAAAACAAGCCTAATGCAACCAGCACACTACTATCGTTCAAGTAAGATGCCAGCGCATTTTGATTGGTCGAAAGTTCAGATATTGAATTGTCCGATGTCGATGACTCAGCGTCTGCTTGCGCTGCTGTTGGCGCTTGCGCTGCCGACGTCGCGGCCAATGTAGCCGCTGAAGTACTCACGGTGGACTTATTAATACCGGTGACAAAGATTTTGGTTTTGGTCGCAGGTGTGTAACAAAGACCATCTAATGAGCAACCCTGATACCTGACCTTGAGTTTAATATCTGAAGTAATATTTGAAATGGGTATCGCCACTTCAACAAAGTTGAAAAACACCTCCATATCTCTTTCGGCAAACTCATCGTAATGCATCTCGCCTTTAGGATATATTGGTGTTCCCATATCGGCGCCAGTTACTGTAATTTTAAAGCGTTCCTGGTAAAGATAATATCTATTGGCTATTTTCCAACGAGCCAATATACGGTCACCGTCTCGAACTGCCGAAAATTGAAATGCTTGATCTCTATCTAGAAATTTGTGTTCGGATTGTTCTGCAAGTTCGTTACTTTTAATTAATTTATCTATCGCATTCTCAGCTGCATTGGCATTGCCTGAGATGAAGTTGGGAGAAATTAACCATCCTGAAAATAACAATGAAAATACAATTAACCACTTTTTCATAAAATTTATCCTGAATCAAATACGTCGTAAAACCACTGTCAGAAAGTGTTGGCGGCCAGAAGGTTCAGGGCAACATTTTCCAGATTCTTGTAAATAAGAAGCAAATTTAATCATGAATCAACCAAGCATCCTAGAATACGCAGGGAGTCTTTTTCAATTATAGAGACGGCTTTTTCTTGCCATTGTTACTATCTCATCACGAACATAAATATATCTTTGCAAATTATTTGACCGAGTTGCCAGATTTCAAATACCCTGGCAATCTCAGATCGCGCACATTTTACCATTAGTGTTCAAAAGACAAAACACAAGTTTGGCTTCTGCTACCAATTATTCGCAGGTATGTTTATTGAAAAACTCACTTTTGATTACATAGTCTAGCAGTAAAATCAGGATTTCTTGGGTTTTATGCTAATAAGCAACGCAAGAAGTGCGCTAGTTCACACATCGATTTTGTGTATTGCTGGTTTGGAATATATTGGTTTATGTTTGAGCCTGTGTTCAAAACTACAAAAATCAAGCTAAACATCTTGAAATTACACTTTTTGCCCTCATCATTGACACATACTTACAAATTTGCATTCTTTGAAAGTTTTTCATGATCTGGTTATTATTAATACTGCTATTTCCACTGGTTTAAATTACAGTTTTTTTCTTTATAGTTCGAATAATAGTATATGGGCCTGTTATTTTATTGACGGTTGATACGTCTATATGTGTGGTGAT
>CAZKUH010000140.1:0-6243 GCA_964555895.1 uncultured Enterobacterales bacterium | reverse complement strand
CCTGCGGGAGCTCAAGCAGGAAGCCAGCGCTGCGTTGTAACTTTTGCTAAGGGAACAAACATTAGCTTCGAGTTGCGCCTTGCTCTGACATCCTGCTTGAACTCTGAAACCTGCATTTTGAATGATTATGGGTATATAAGCCTCAGGCATTTTGCGCCTGCAATACAAAGCGATATTTACCAGTGATTTGGCAACTAGTTAGCAGGGTAATTGCTTCTGAGCTAAATGCGAAACGCTGCTATTTACGCAATAATAATAAATGGAAAAGTATCAATATGGCTTCTCGCGATCAATTCAATTCTAGACTCGGTTTTATTTTAGCTTCTGCAGGTTCTGCGGTTGGTTTGGGTAACATCTGGAAATTTCCTTTTGAAACGGGCGCAGGGGGTGGTGCGGCCTTTGTGATTGTTTATTTGGCCTTTGCCTTCATCTTAGGTTTTCCGGTGATGGTGGCTGAGCTGGCTATCGGTCGAAAATCACAACGAAATCCGGTAGGTGCTTTTAAAGTACTGGGTTACAAGAAGTGGGCGATTATCGGTTACATGGGAGTGATAGCTGGATTTCTCATTCTCTCATTTTATAATGTGGTTGCGGCCTGGGCTTTCGGTTATTTTGTTGAAATACTTTTCGGCAATTTTGAAATTGGCAATCAATTTGCACAATTTACCAAAGATTGGTTGACGGTGGGTTTTTACGGTATTATTTTTATGAGTGCCACCGCTTTTGTTATTTCCAAAGGTGTTTCCGGAGGCATAGAAAAAGCGGCGAAGATATTAATGCCAGCGCTTTTAGCCTTCATCATTTTACTGGTTATTTATGCGTTGACCTTACCTCACGCGATGGAAGGCGTGAAGTATTACCTTTCTCCAGATTTTAGTAAAATTACTTGGAAGGTGGTTTATAAAGCCTTGGGACAGGCATTTTTCTCACTTTCGTTGGGTATGGGGGCGCTCATTACTTATGGAAGTTACGTCTCCAGGCAGACCAATATTGTCAGTGCTGCCGCCATTATTACCATCACCGATGTCTCAATTGCTTTTCTAGCGGGTTTGATGATGTTTCCTTTTGTGGCTTATCTGACCAACGGAGATCTGACTGCTATGCAACAAGTCTCTGGCGGACCCGGATTTATTTTCAAAACCTTACCTGGGATTTTTGAATCATTTGGCGAAGTTTTAGGTATCATTGTTGGTGCTGGATTCTTCCTGTTATTGTCATTCGCCGCATTTACTTCCACTATCTCGCTACTGGAAGTGCCAACATCTTATATGGTCGATGAGAGGAAAATGCCCCGAAAAAAAGCGACCTGGATGGTGGCGACAGTGATATTTATCATTGGCATTCCATCGATGTTATCTCAGGGAACTGTAGATTGGTTAACCAGTTTTGTGACTCTACCCGGGATGGACAAACCGATAGATTTTTTAACCTTTATCGGGCTCATCGCCAACGATACTTTTCTGCCTCTGGGCGGGTTTTTGATCGCCGTCTTTACTGCTTATGTTTGGAAAAAAGAAAATTTCAATGATGAAATCGCCGCTGGCGATGAAGCTATTCGCGGTTCTTTTTTACAACGTTATGTCGATTTTGCCATCAGTTATGTTTGCCCTTTAATTCTCGGATTTATCTCAATCGTGACAATATTTAACACCTATGTAGGGATTGACATTCTGGCATTGTTTGAATAATGCGGCTGAAGTAAAAATTTCGCACCTCAGCGGATAGTATCCATGGTAGCTGTTCCGCTTTAAACAATAATAATCAGGAAAAACATGTCAGAAACCATTTTAGAAACCGAGCATAACAGCAGCCTGTCCGCGCCTACTTTATTCCAGGCGCTTATTCCATTGACTTTTCTCATCATTTTGCTGGGACTGTCTGTTTACCTATTTCATGATAATTCATCCTCTGGAGCAAACCAGATAGCATTACTCCTGGCTGCGGGAGTTGCCGCTTTAGTCGGAATAAAAAATGGCTTTAGTTGGAAGCAACTGGAAGAGGGCATTGTTAGAGGAATATCCTTATCCTTGGGGGCGTTGCTTATTTTATTCGCTGTAGGCTCGCTGATTGGTAGCTGGATTATCTCTGGTGTCGTCCCCACCATGATTTACTATGGCTTGCAGATCATGTCTCCTGCCTGGTTTTATCTCTCAGCTTGTGCGATTAGTGCCATTGTAGCAATCAGCATTGGTAGTTCATGGACTGTCGCGGGAACCATTGGCATCAGTATGATGACGGTCGCAGCCGGTATGGGATTGTCGCCTGAAATCACTGCCGGCGCTGTTATTTCAGGTGCTTATTTTGGCGATAAAATGTCGCCTTTATCAGACACCACAAACCTTGCGCCTGCTGTTGCTGGCACCGATCTTTTCAGTCATATTGGCCACATGGTTTGGACTACGTTTCCCTCATTAGTCATCGCCATGATTATTTTTATGTTTCTTGGTTTTGGAGCGGATGCCACAGCGAATACTGAAGATATCGCTCAATTCCTCAAGCAGTTGGAAATAACATTCTCACCGAATATTTTTATGTTATTTCCGGTGTTGTTGGTGTTTGCTATGGCAGCGATGAGATTTCCAGCCTTTCCAACCATTATGATTGGCGCTTTGGTTGGTGCTGTTTTTGCTGTAATTTTTCAACCCCAGCAAGTCATACAACTTGCTGGTATGGACGGCAGCATGGGCTTGTTAAAAGGGGTATGGATATCATTGTTTGATGGCTTCAAATCCGACACCGGTATCGAGGCGCTCGATAATTTACTCTCTAGAGGCGGCATGAGTAGCATGCTAACCACAGTCTGGTTAATTATTACCGCGATGACTTTTGGTGCGGTCATGGAAACCGTCGGTATTTTAAAAAAAATTGTCGATAGTTTACTCAAATTAGTCAATTCCACGGGCTCTTTAATTGCCACCACAATTTTCACTTGCATCGGCATGAATATTATCGCCGCCGATCAGTATATTGCCATTGTGCTTCCCGGCAGAATGTATCGTGCCGAATTTGCCCGCAGAAAACTGGCACCAAAAAATCTTTCTCGCACATTGGAAGATTCAGCCACATTGACCTCGGCACTGGTTCCTTGGAATACCTGCGGTGCCTTTATGGCAGCGACACTCGGGGTAGCCACATTCTCTTATGCTCCCTACGCTTTTTTTAACTGGATAAACCCTATAGTCGCTATTATATATGGTTTTATGAATATTAAAATTGTGGCGATTGAAGATGATGTTGTTTTGGCTGAAAGTTAGCACTGTGATAACGCACTAAGATTAAAAAATTGTAATTTTGAGGTGATAAATGAAAAAATTTTTCTTGTACACGATAGGTATTATCTTTCTACTTGCAGGTATTTTTATAACTAACTTAATTTGGTTTAAGCCCTTCAGTATTAATATGTTTTTTAGCCGGGTTTTTGTGGAATTTGCCTTGCAAAGCCCGGAACTGATTTCTTCTCTGGGTTTACCAATAGATTGGTATAACGATGAGCTTGACGATGAATCTGATGCCAAATCTTTGCAACTTTTTGATAAGTTGGATGATGATCTTGGCACCCTTCATGACTATGATTTTAATTCATTGTCCTATCAACAAAAAATTTCTTATGAAGTCATGGATAGTTTTTTGCAAAGTATGCGGGATGGCAAAAAGTTCCGCCACTATAACTACCCGCTGAATCAGTTATTTGGCGTGCAAAATGCTTTTCCCTCTTTCATGGACAGTGCACATCGCGTTAAAAGTAAAGAGGATGCTGAAGATTATATTGCTCGTTTACAAAAGGTAAAAACCAAATTCAGTCAGGTTCTAGTAGGCTTGAAAATGAGAGAGAAAGAGAAAATAATCCCACCGACTTTTGTTGTCGAAAAAGTTCTTAAAGAAATGAATGGTTTTATTTCCACACCCGTAAAAGATAATATTTTATACAAATCTTTTGAAAAAAAACTTGCCAACACCACAGAAATATCAGCTGAAGACAAAATAGTATTAAAAAATAGTGTGGCGTCAACTATTGCTAAAGATGTCTACCCGGCTTATCAGATTTTCATTGATTATTTCACCGCATTAAAACCTAAGACCAATGATACCGCCGGGGTTTGGAAGTTCCCAGATGGTGATGAATTTTACCGCTATCGCTTGAAGCTGATGACCACGACAAATTACACACCTCAGCAAATACATGATATTGGTTTATCCGAAGTTGCCAGGATTAACCAGCAGATGCTTGATATCTTGCATCAGCAGGGATATCAGGGAGATGATTTGGGTAAATTAATGCGTGGATTGGGTGAAGAAGCCAGATTTTTGTATCCTGATACTGACGCGGGTCGTGAACAAATCCTCAAAGACTATCAAGTCATTATTGATGAGGTCAACGCCGGACTGGAAAGTGCGTTTTCGCTGCGCCCCGAAAAAGGGGTTGAAGTATTAAGGATCCCTAAATTTAAGGAAAAAACTTCACCAGGCGCTTATTACAATGGACCCAAACTGGACGGTAGTACCCCCGGTAGATTTTATGCGAATTTATACGACATCAGAGCAACGCCAAAATATGGGATGCGCACCTTAGCTTATCACGAGGCTATCCCGGGGCATCATTTCCAGATTGCCTTGAAACAAGAAATTAAAGGGCTTCCCTTGTTTCGAAAAATGGTACCTTTTACTGCTTATACGGAAGGTTGGGCGCTTTATGCTGAGCGTTTAGCCTGGGAGCTGGGTTTTGAACAGGATCCGTTTGATAATCTTGGACGCTTACAGGCTGAATTATTTCGTGCGGTGAGGTTAGTGGTTGATACCGGGATACATTACAAACACTGGACCAGAGAACAGGCAATTGATTATATGGAATCGACTACCGGCATTGCTCATTCAGA
Organism: uncultured Enterobacterales bacterium; assembly: GCA_964555895.1. Lineage (GTDB taxonomy): Bacteria > Pseudomonadota > Gammaproteobacteria > Enterobacterales > DRNA01. Next base: position 1,369 of record CAZKUH010000140.1, on the reverse strand, counting down.
TGTGGTTGCTGAAATTGAACGTTATATTGTCATGCCGGGACAAGCCACTGCTTATAAAGTTGGCATGTTGAAAATTCTCGAATTACGCGCCAAAGCGAAAAAAGCATTGGGCGATAAATTTACCTTGCAAGGATTTCATAAAGCTGTATTGGAAAATGGTTCGGTGCCATTATTTATACTGCAACAATTGGTCGATGATTATATTAAAGAAAAAAGCAAGGAGAGTTAGTTTATCAATAGACACTCTTTGAGGAGATTGATATCCTTACCACATTAAACATAATTTAACTTGATTAAATATTCTATCGCTTCAAGCACTGCTATATCCGCGCAGTGCTTTTTTGCGTCTTAGCTAACTAACCAACTGGAACAAAAGCGAAATGCCCGTAATTACTTTACCCGATGGCAGCCAAAGAGCGTTTGATCACGCTGTATCTGTGATGGATGTCGCCCTGGATATTGGCCCTGGACTTGCTAAAGCAACTTTAGCGGGCAGAGTTGATGAACAATTAGTCGATGCTTCTTATATTATAGATAAAGATATCGCCCTTTCGATTATCACTGAGCGTGATGAAGCGGGCCTGGAAATTATTCGACATTCCACTGCACACTTGTTAGCCCAGGCAGTGAAAGCATTGTTTCCTGCTGCGCAAGTGACAATTGGTCCAGTTATTGATAACGGTTTTTTCTATGATTACGCCTATGAAAGAGCATTTACGCCGGAAGATTTGACCCTTATCGAAAAAAAGATGGTGGAAATTACCAGACAGGATGCCAAAGTAGCACGAGAAGAATGGGACAGAGCTGAAGCGATTAAGTTCTTTAAATCCATTGGCGAAGACTATAAAGCCGAAATAATTTCAGATCTGGCTGAAACAGCAACGATTTCTCTCTATCGACAGGGGGACTTTATCGATTTGTGTCGCGGGCCTCACGTACCTAATATTGGTAAACTGAAAGTTTTCAAGTTGATGAAATTGGCAGGTGCCTATTGGCGTGGGGATTCTAACAATGAAATGTTGCAACGGATCTATGGTACGGCCTGGACTAACAAAAAAGATTTAAGAAAATATCTGCATCGTTTGGAAGAAGCAGAAAAACGGGACCACCGTAAAATTGGTAAACAACTGAACTTATACCATATGCAGGAAGAAGCACCGGGCATGGTGTTCTGGCATAATGACGGTTGGGCGATTTACACTGAAATTCAGAATTACGTGCGAAAAATCTTGCGCCAGCACGATTATACCGAAGTGAGAACGCCAGAAATTGTTGACCGGAGTTTGTGGGAAAAATCAGGTCATTGGGAAAAATTTCATGAGGAAATGTTTACCACCCACTCAGAAAATAGAGATTATGCCATTAAACC
>CAZKUH010000139.1:0-6289 GCA_964555895.1 uncultured Enterobacterales bacterium | reverse complement strand
CATTGATATCGGGCTTGTCCAACAAACGGTTCAGATTGTGGTTCGCTCCGCTCTCACAACCTTATTCATTATATTTTCTATGGTTAAGATCCAATGTAGCCACCAAATTTAACTAAACCCTGCACTATTGCTAGCTGTATGAACATGACTAATACTGTGAGCCCAAATGATGCGATTAATGAAGGCTTAAGTACAAGCCAATATATTATCGATATTGTAATATAAGCAGCCACGATACTCGTTAAACCGTCTAGCATATTAAATACAGTAAATGCGCCAATTAATCCAAGTACTACTGCAATAGCAGAAGCGCCAAAGCTTGTATTTGCTGCGCCTACAAAGCTAGCACCAATTTTTACAGGTACAATAGTTATAAGAGTGAGGATAATTGACGCTACAATGAATGAGTCGGTTGAGTAGCTTAATTCCATTTTACTTACCTATTATTTGAATTATTGGTTCTCTGCTTTTATCCATGAATCATCGCCGTTATGAATATACAACCTTCCATATAATTGATTATTTTCCAATTGTTCGAACCAACCTCTACCGCATGCTGGATCCATTTCTGATGTTCCTCCCCATGAGTATTCTATTCTTTTTATATTTTTAACTTCGGTAAAACGACAATCAATAGACCCACTTACAGTTCCAAAAACAAACTCACCCATTCCTTCTTTATCAAATAGGAAATACCCCGGTTCTACAAGATCAATATATTCTTGATCCCATTGTTCCATCTCTGTAATTTTCCATTTACCAACAAATATATTCATATCAATGAACTTCCTTTAAGGGCATAACGCCTTACATAAGTTGTAGTTTTGCAGTGCAGCGTAAAAGCTATCCACTTCATGTATTTGTTAGACAACAAGCGCACCTTCTACTTCAGTTACCATTATCAGGTCGCACTGTGGGTCTAAACCAAGTTTAAACACATGTTCACCTACAACGTTGAATCCATATTTTTGATAGAATGTGATTGCTTTTGGGTTACGTTCCCATACTCCAAGCCAGATATAATCGCTATTTGCGTTAGAAGCTGTAAGTAGAACTTCTCTGATGATTTTGTGAGCCAATCCACTCCCTTGCTGTTCTTTTGAAACATATAAACGATAAAGTTCTGACGGTCTATGTGCTTTAATGGAATTAACAGAAGACTCAAGCTTCAATTGTGCAAAACCAACTAGTCTACCTTCGACTTCAGCTAATAATGTGATGATTTTTGAATTTAGAATCTCTTGCTGTTGAATCTCAAAAGTAAAATTTTTCAGACAATGCATGTCAATGTTTGTGGTTAGATTTGTGGGTGTAAACGTTTCCCGAAAAGTATGTTCCGCGTAGTTCGCGAGAGAGATTGCATCGTTTTGTTTCGCCAGTCTTATAGTTACATTCATAGCCTACTCTGTTGTCTAACGCTGAGCTTTGCGGGCCGCCGGTAGGCGTTCTGACATGGGTCGATGTAAAAATATGAAAGACTGGTTTTTGCTGCAAAACCCGCATACATTACGTCCCTGTAAATAATCGCTTTGTACCCCTTCCACTGGAAACCCTTGCGTCATTATTTATCTACCCATCGTCATCCCACCTTGTTATTTCCCGGTGGAAAAGCCCCAACGTTTCGTTACTTAAAAGGCAAACTTTGCTCCAATTCCATACTTATGAATGTAACTCCTGAGATATTTTTTCAGATAAGTATATTTTAAGTAAAGATTGATACGGAACATCCCGTTTGTTTGCCAATAACTTTAGTTCTTCGATCATACTCTCTGGTAACCGAAGAGATATTTTTTTAGTTGAAGGTTTTAAGTTTGTTAATACAACATTTTTTGACTTGTTCCAATCTAAGTACTCTGTTGAGTCAGCGTTAGCCCAAAATTCTTGCTCTTCATGTTCCGAAGTGAATTGTGGAATTTTTTTTATAAGTACACCTTCCTTCTCTTTTTTACTCATGTCTCTAGCAGAGATAAAACGAATTAATTTTTTTCGAATAGTGAAAACAATAAATAACTTTCTTTTATCATCAGTTTTTCCTAGAGCATAGTAACGTACTTCAGTTTTTGAATGTTTTTCATCGTCTCCGATAATAGAAGTAGTTGGTTAAAAAATATCTGTACGCTTTCTGCTTTTGTAACCTGATGTGAAAGCCAGTTCTTTTCCAAGTTTCCAGCACCCCACTCAAAACCTACGCATTCTTTTAAAATTTCTTAACTCATCATTTTTGTATATCACGGATGTATACATATTTCAATACTGGCTAACTTTTTATTTTATTACAATCTGCATTTGCTCTCCCTAAATGTGCTTACACATCATATTAATAATCAACACACAAATCTCTGAAACCCAACAAACACACCTTTTTTGGAACTATCCTTATTTTCGAATATGCTATTTAAGTCAATTAGACGAAAGAGGAACAAACTTAATGTTTCCGATATTCGAACTGTACAAGAACTTTTAGGACATAGCGATATTTCTACTCCAGAATTTTATACTCATGTGATGATAAAAGGGTTAGTCGAACGATCCGTGTCATGCTGAACGAAACACAGTGCAGTTGAAGGATCTTGTGGCTTGGCAGTAGATTCTTCGACTTCGCTCAGAATGACAAGTTTTTTTGGATCAGCATGACTAGTTTTCTCGGTTCGGCATGACTAGTTTTCTCGGTTCGGCATGACTAGTTTTCTCGGTTCGGCATGACAGGTTTCTCGGATCGGTATGACTAGTTTTCTCGGATAGAGAAGATGAAAATTTTGTTCAGGGTGATGCTCGTTTTAATTAAGAATTTGCTGATTCAGTCTTGCTTTGTTTTGGCTGCATTAGTTCCAATATGTCGATTTAAACGAAATACGATCCATGGCTCCGGTCTCATCTATAGCTAACAACTCATGTGTTCCTGCTTTCAAGATAACAGCTGCCGAAGCGTGGTTTTTTAACTGTGTAGTGATTTTTTCACCATCGAGGTACCACTGTACTTTTCCTCTTGCACCCAGTGTCGATAATGGTAACTGCATCGATTTATCATCATTTAAATTTCGCAGGAGACTACCATCTTTCGGACTGATGATATTAAAATCGCCTATGTTAATCGCGACTTGGTGATAACTCTTTTTCAGGCAACGAGGATCAATAATCGGAATGACTTTTTTTCGCTGCCACTTTTCAATCAACCAGGGTTCAAGGGTAATGGGCCATATCTCGACATCCTTTGAAATGGTCGCTAGGGAACAGTCTGCACTTACTCTGAGTCTGCTGTCTTTTGCCAGTTTTAAATGTCTTAATGATCCATTCCATTTATCGGCCTTGGTGGCCGCCAGGGTAACAGGAAACTGGCCATCTATACCCAGTGCGTGTTGCTTTAACAAACAATGTCCTTGCTCCCTGTCATCTTGCTCTCGTCCCGAAGGCCAGCAGATATCGGCTTCGGTTACTTTTTGTGGTCGAACAGGTGCCGAGCTATCGTCTAGCCAATCTGCCAGTTGAAAGAGTAATGGTAAAGCGGTGACAGCACCATACTGACCTGGAGAAGGCGTGCCATCAGGGCGGCCCAGCCAGACACCAATGGTATATTTACCTGTGACCCCAAAGGCCCAGGCGTCACGATAACCGTAGCTGGTGCCGGTTTTAAATGCCATATTGTTTTTCCAACCCGTGTCAGCACTGGCAAAGGGCCGATCAAAGCGTTTTTGATCGGCTAACATGCGATAAATTATCCAGGCGGCTTCGGCTGAAATTAACCGCCTTTGTTGTAATTTTTCGGATGCTGAAAAGCGTAATTTTGCCACCAACCCCTTTCGTGCCAATGATCCATATAGTGCTAATAAATCCTGCATTTTCATTCCAAGCCCACCCAGGGCAACTGCTAAATTAGATTTTCCTCCAGGAATTCGGGGTTGTATCCCAACATTACGTATAGATGCAATAAATAATGCGGGTGAAAGTTTTTCCAACACCTGCACCGCCGGGACATTCAGAGATTGTTGTAATGCCTTGGTTGCAGAAACCGCACCGTGAAATTTGCCAGAGAAATTTCCGGGTTGATATTCACTTTGCCAACGTGGTACGTCAACCAGAAGCGATTTGGAATGTATCAAGCCATTGTCCATAGCCTCCGCATAGATAAAAGGTTTTAATGTTGAGCCGGGAGAGCGTATAGCCTGTACCATATCAACATAGCCCTGGCGTTGTTGATCTGCAAAAAAAGCTGTACCCACGTAGGCTTTTACTAACCAGTTTTTATTTTCTACGATAACTGCGGATGCACTCGAACCCGGTGGTAACGAGGAAACGTATTCCTGCACGCTTTGTTCAACGGATAATTGCGTACCGTAATCAATGGATGTTTTAATCCGGCTTTTACCTAATGGCGATTTTTGTCTATTTTGATTGAATAATCTTCTGGATAAAAGCGGGGCATGCATGGAGACTTGAGGCAAACTGGCCGCCACATTTTCCAGCGCAGACTGCTGTAAAATGTTTTCTGGCCAAACTTTACTTTCTACCAGCCGCCTGATGACTTTGTCTCTGGCGAGTTTCGCTTTTTGCGGATATCTATCGGGTCTAAAACGGCTGGGGGCTTGGGGCAGAACAGCCAGTAGTGCCGCCTCTGCATAACTCAACTCAACCGCTGATTTATCGAAGTAGGCACGACTGGCCGCCTCCACACCTTCAAGATTACCGCCAAAGGGTGCCAATGTCAGATACATTCCCAGGATATCATTTTTACTAAAATGCCACTCCAGTTGCAACGCTCGGAAAACCTGTTTGAATTTACCCGCGTAAGAACGTGAATGGGGTTTCAATAACCGTGAGACCTGCATGGTCAAGGTCGATGCCCCTGAGACAATTTTTGCTGACTTTATATTTTGCCATAACGCACGTACGACTGAGAAAGCATTGATCCCAGGATGATAATAGAAATATTTATCTTCATAATTTATTAGCGCTTGAAGATAAAGGGGGGAAACATTGTTAACGGTGGTCTTATAGCGCCAGTTACCTTGTGTATTGGCAAAAACTCGCAAGGGCGTGCCATCTTCGGCTTCGATAGTGGTAGCAACATCGTCTAGCCTGATTAAATCAAGCGGCCAGATCCAGTCACCGATTTTAAACATCGTTATTAAAATCAGTGCCAGCAAGAATATTCTTTTAAACCAAGTTTTAATTTTCATTTTGGGCTCTTAAAGCCGTTAGGTTTTTCATTATAATTACGCCACACAAAAAATACTCCGTGCACAAATCACCCCAAATCCATACTGTCAACGAGGTATAATTGTTACCGCGTTACGCTGGCTCCCAATGCCTCGAATTTCTGGACGATACATGTCTTCTGCGTAGGTTGAGGGTACCTGATAAACGCCAGGTGTCACTGCTCGCATCACATAAAAAACCTCTAAGGTTGTATAGGGGGAAAAATCAACTGCCATCATCAAGCGGTCATCCCGGTATTCTTTATGTTTGATGCGATCTTCATAGGCCGTATTGACGAACTTTAATGGTTGCCCATTAATGACAAATTTTTCCAAGGGTGTGGAATGCACTAACGCCGGATTTTCCAGTTCAAAACCTGCGGGCAAAAGATCGACCAGCAAGCCATCAGGGAGTCTTTTATCACTTTTGATAAGAAGTTGTACAACCACAAAATCACCTGTCTTTACTGTGGTTTTTTTATTATTCGAATCCACTATTTTGCTTCCATCCGGATTAAACCAGTGACGTTCAATCTCAATACCTGCTGATATCGCCGGCGGCGCTTTTTGTGAATGACTGACTAAGGTTTGCGCTACAAAAACATTCTTTTGTCCAGCTACTTTAAGCAAAGTTTCTACCGCTGTTTTTCCTTTAATGACTTTACTCCAACGACCCGGACCGGATATTTTCTTTTCCTTGTTTGCCACGCTGAAACTTGCCTGCCAGATCCCCTCGCCTTGATCAAGAGCAAGCGATAATTGAAATATGGCATCTCTTTCCTGGGTACTTAAATAGGTTTTTTCATATATTTTTTTCGACAATTCAAACAATCTTTTATTGGCATCACTGAGCGATAATTTATATTGTAGATTGAGCGTTAAAATCATGGCTTCATCGCGGATAAAACTGCCGTAATCTGCTAAATATTTTCGCTCATCACGATGTACTTTTTTCGCAAGCCTGAGAGCCTGTTTTGATTTTTCAATGTCTCCTTGTAATTTTAAAGCAATGGCCAGGTGAACCAAAGGTAGCGGTGACTTTGCATTTTGTGTCTTTGTTTTCATCCATTGTCGCAATGTCCCTAAGGGTGCTTTTC
>CAZKUH010000138.1:0-6290 GCA_964555895.1 uncultured Enterobacterales bacterium | reverse complement strand
ATGAAAAAAAATAATATAATAATTTTAATTGAAAAAGACGGAAGTTGCAGGCTGGTATTGCATAGAGATATATCGATAAAAGATGTGCTAAAATTCCATAAAAAACTTTCCGAAATTTTAGTTTAAATTACAAATGAAAAATAGAATTCAAGTTGCCTTGCCTGTTTATCTTGATGGTTTGTTTGATTATCTGGTAGAAGGAAAAAAACCAGCTGTCGGCACAAGAGTAAAGGTTCCTTTTCAATCACGCGAAATAATTGGCATTGTCTGGAGTCATGACGGAAACAAGGATTTGTTAATTAGTAAATTAAAAACGATTATTAAAGTGATTGATGAAATGCCGATTTTTCAAAAAAGCGAAAGAATATTTTACGAAAAAATCTCTAATTATTATCAACATAGTTTAGGCGAAGTAATAAATATAGCAATGCCAGTAAAGTTGAGAAAAGATTCACCTGCAGAAATAGAAAGAGAGGACGTTTTTTTCATAAATAAAAGTGCAAGTTTCGAAAAAATTAAACCAACAGCAACACAACAAATAAAAGCACTTAAATATTTTCAAAACCAAGAAACAATTAACAGAAAATATATTTTTAAATCCGAACTTAGAAATGAAAATATATCTTTAAATGTAATGCAAACGTTAGTTAAAAAAAATCTTTTTGAGACAAAAAAAACAGTAAAAATTCCGGGGCTGTTGCAAGGCGTTAAAATACAAAAGGCAAAAAAATTAAACACACTACAGCAAGAGGCAGTTGATAAAATTCTGCAAAAAAGAGAAGGCTACATTTGCTGGTTGTTGCATGGCATTACCGGCAGCGGTAAAACTGAAGTGTATTTGCATTTAATCTCGACGATTCTTGCCACGGGTAAACAGATCCTGATGCTGGTCCCAGAAATAGGCTTGGCACCTCAAACCATTAGGCGTTTGCAACAGCGATTATCAGCAAAAATGGTGGTATTACATTCTGGTATGACGGATCGGGAAAGATCGCAAGCGTGGCTGGCAGCAAAAGAGGGGTTGGTTGACGTTGTTATCGGAACGCGATCGGCAATTTTTACGCCGTTTGCAAAACTCGGTTTGATCGTGGTAGATGAAGAGCACGATCTGTCTTTTAAACAGCAAGACAAGCTACGTTATCATGCCCGTGATATCGCTGTTTTAAAAGCACAACAGCAAGAAATTCCGATTGTGCTGGGAAGTGCCACACCGTCGTTGGAATCTTTATTTAATGTGCAACAAAATCGCTATCAGTTGTTAAAACTGATCTCTAGAGCAGGAAAAGCCAAACCGCCAAATTGGGAGTTATTGGATCTAAGGCGATTACCCGTAACACAAGGGTTATCGCAGCCGTTGATAGAACGGATAGGTGAGCATCTACAACAAAAGCAACAGGTCATGATTTTTTTGAATCGACGCGGATTTTCACCAGCACTGATGTGTTACGATTGTGGTTGGTTGGCCGATTGTCGTCGCTGTGATGCACGTTTTACTTTACATCAAAAAGCAGAAAAATTAATTTGTCATCATTGTGACTCACAACAGTCTTTACCGCAAAAATGCCCCCACTGCCAAAGCCATTCTCTTCGTCCGTTAGGTATTGGTACAGAAAGGTTAGAACAACATTTGCAAGTGTTATTTCCGCAAACAGCGGTGATTAGAATTGATAGGGATTCCACCCGGAAAAAAGGAGCCATGGAGGAAAAGTTAGCTATCATTCATCAAGGAGGTGCTGCCATTTTAATCGGCACACAAATGCTGGCAAAAGGACATCATTTTCCAAATGTAACCCTCGTCGCAGTGGTTGATGCAGATGGTATGTTGTTCAGTTCAGATTTTAGAGCCATGGAAAAGGGTGCGCAGTTACTCATTCAGGTCGGCGGCAGAGCGGGTAGAGGAACCCAACCAGGAACGGTTTTATTGCAAACCTGCCATCCGCAGCATGCACTGTTGCAATTATTGTTGCGAGAAGGTTATGCGGGGTTTTCACAACAGGAATTACAAACTCGATCACAAGCAGCACTACCACCGTATAATTATTTGGCTTTACTCAGGGCGGAAGCCGTCAACAGTCAGCAAGTAAAACAACTGATGGAATCGATATCGCAACAATTTAAAAATACGCAACAAAATGTCGTGGTTTCTGCGCCAATTCCAGCCGTTATGTTCAAGCGACAGGGTAGATATCGTTACCAGATATTGATTCAGTCAAAACAACGATCTGCTCGCCACCAGTTACTCATGAGGCTAAGATCATACCTTAATTCTAAAAATGGTAGAAAACTAGCACGAAATGTACGTTGGTCGCTGGATGTTGACCCTCAAGAAATGGTTTAATACAGCCTGTCAGGAAATAACGCATAATTGTCAGGATAACAAGTATTTCTGACAGCACCAGCATCTCCAATAGTTAGCGTTTTTATTTAACCTTTTTATTCAAGAGAATACTTTTTTTATACAGCATGATGAAACAACAAGTTGAGCAACTCCTGCATCAGGCAGTCGAGACATTAAAACAACAAGCAATAATTCCTGCGGATCTTAAAACAAAGATCCAGTTAGATCGTACGCGGGATCCTGCACATGGCGATCTTGCTTCAAATGCGGCCTTGGTATTGGCAAAGTCAGCCGGGATGTCCCCGCGTTTAATGGCTGAGAAGATTATCGAATTAATACCGGCATCCAATATTTTATCTAACATCAGCATTGCCGGACCGGGATTTATTAATTTCTTTTTAACGGCGACGAGTGCCGGATCAATTATTGCTGAGATTTTAAATGCCGGCGACAGATTTGGCGCTACCGATCAAGGTAAAAACATTAAAGTACATATGGAATATGTTTCAGCCAACCCAACAGGACCTCTGCATGTAGGTCATGGTCGAGGGGCCGCTTTTGGTGCAACGGTTGCTGATATTCTTGAATTTACCGGGCATCAGGTTCACCGGGAATATTATGTCAATGACGCCGGCCGGCAGATGCATATTCTGGCTGTTTGCGTCTGGTTCCGGTACCTTCAGGCTCATGGGGTGTCATTAACTTATCCTGCACAGAGTTATCGTGGCGATTACATCCTGGAAATTGCCAATAATCTGCAACAACAGGTAGGTGATAGCCTGGTGCGAGATGTTGCAGAAATTTTTAAGCATGTTAGCCCTGATGAAGGTGCACAAAATGGTGACAAAGAAAAACACATTGACGATTTGATTGAAAATGCCAAACGCATATTGCAAGAAGATTATCGCTTGGTTTTTCAATTAGCCATTGATGAAATACTTGGTGATATAAAACAGGATTTAGCAGAGTTTGGCGTTCATTACCAGCGCTGGTTTTCTGAGCAGTCGCTGATGGATCGAGGGCTGATTAAGGACGCCATAACACGTTTGACAGAAAAAGGTTTTATTTACAAAAAGGCTGGCGCACTTTGGTTTAAATCTACCGAGTTTGGTGATGATAAGGATCGGGTGGTAGTCAGAGATAATGGGCAGACAACCTATTTTGCTTCTGATATTGCCTACAGTATGGATAAACTGGACAGAGGACATAATTTAATTATTAATGTCCTCGGTGCCGATCATCATGGCTATGTCCCACGGTTAAAAGCGGCAATGGCAGCATTAGGCGCAAACCCGGATCAATTGCAAGTGCCATTGGTACAGTTTGCGGTGTTGTACCGAGAGGGTAAAAAGATACCCATGTCCACGCGTGCTGGAGAATTTGTCAGCTTAAGGCAACTTCGAGAAGATGTTGGCAATAATGCGGCCAGATTTTTCTATGTAATGCGCAAAGTGGAACAACATATGGATTTTGATCTGGACCTGGCAAAAAGTCAGTCCAATGATAACCCGATGTATTATATTCAATATGCACACGCACGTATTTGTTCAATTTTCAGACAACTGGCGGAGAAGGGATATAATCAATCACCCGCACAGGGTTTGGCGCTTCTACAATATTTGTCTACAACCCACGAACAAGAATTAATAAAAAAACTAGCGGCTTTTATGGAAACAGTGAGTAAAGCCGCAGAAGATTTAGCACCGCATAATCTGGTAAATTTTTTAAGAGAATTAGCTAACGATTTCCATAGTTATTATAATGCCGACAAAATTGCCATTGAAGATGAGAATATTCGTGCAGCAAGAGTGAGTTTGGTTGCCGCCGTCAAGCAAATATTGGCAACCGGCTTGAAATTATTGGGCGTATCTGCTCCAGAAAGCATGTAATCCTGGCGCTTAAAGGAAAAATTGTGAGTAGAGATTTTGTCAGAAAAACAAACCGCGCCAGAAACAAAGGTAACCATAAAACCTTTGTTAAAGAAAATATAAACTCGCCATTAAAATGGTTGTTAGCAGGGTTGATTTTAGGTATTGCTATCGCTGTTTTGGTTTATTTGCAGTTAGTGGGTGATAAAATCCCTAAAATAAACAGTGGCGCAGGCCAGGTTGAAAAGATCAACAAATCATCAAACAAGAAAAAATTTCCGGCAGTAAAAGTTCCGACAGAAACCGAATATGAATTTTGGGATTTGCTAAAAAACAAACAGGTGGAAGTTCAGCAGGACCGTAAAATATTAACAACAAAAACAAAGAATCCGCGAAAATACATAATGCAATGTGGTTCCTTCAAAAATGTGGCTATGGCGCAGGCATTAAAAGCAAAAATCGCCTTGGTCGGGTTCTCTTCAAACATTCATAAAACTCAGGAAAAAGATGGATTTGTTTGGCACCGCGTCGTAATAGGCCCGTATAGCAGTAAAAGAAAGGCCGAAAGCGACAGACATCAACTCAATGGAAATGGCATAGGCGGTTGTCAGATCTGGTAAACTACTTCTTTAATGTTTAACCCTGTCAACCTGAATAACCTCAGCGCGTTTAATAAACAAACTTATTAAATCAGGTAGCGCATCATGAAAAAGAATAATTTGATCACACCCGTGATATTGGCCAGTATATTTTTTGCTGGTGTCGCCGTTGCAGGAACCCCTAATCTGCATAGAAAACAACACAAACAGCAAGTTCGCATCATCCAAGGTGTAAAAAGCGGAGAACTTACCCGTAGAGAAACAAAAACACTGGCAAAAGGACAGTGGCAATTACAACGCATGAAACAACGTGCAAAAGCTGATGGTATTGTCACGCCAAGAGAGCGGCTTAAATTGCAAATAAAAGCCAAGACGGAATCGGCAAAGATCTTTCGTAACAAACATGATGTACAAAAACGTCCTCGCGCAAGAAGATAAACAAGACACGCCATTACTAACTATAATATGGCAATCTTGAATGATGATAGATTTATGGCGAAAGAATAACCTTCAAAGACAAAGAAAATTTTGGCTAAAGGGTTAGTTTGAGATAAGATATTCATCATCATTCATGGTTGGAATTCTACATGCCAGGTAACAAAATTAAAGCGCATCCGCTGGTGAACCTTTGTTATCGCCTAGATCGTTCAAAAACTTACCGGGCAACAAAATATTTTTTCTATGATTTATTGGAAAATCCGCGGTCCAGTTGGCGGTGGTGGGTTGACGGCACGATGATTTTTCTGGTTATTGCCAGTATCTTTCTTTTTGTGCTTGGTATTAGATACCCTTTACCTGGCTGGGCAGAAGTTTTTGAAGATGTTGCGGTGAGCATTTTCATCGTCGAATATTTGCTGCGATTGTGGCTAACCAGTGATATACACACATCATTTATAGATGAGTATGAAAATGCTAGTTTAATCGGCTATCAATTTGAAAGCAGTAAAGCTTGGGGCAGAGCAATAAAAGAAAAATTTGCTTTTATTTTCAGTCCGCTGGGAATTATCGATTTACTGGCAATAATTCCCTCTTATCGACCATTACGAATTCTCCGTTTTTTTCTATTATTCCGACTTTTTAAACTTTTTCGTTACGTTAATAGTGTCAATACTTTTGTCAGCGTACTTAGAGAAAAAAGAATTGAGCTCGGCATATTGGCGTTATTTATCAGTTTCATTATCATTGCTTCAAGTACGGCCATTTATATATTTGAAACCGTTGAAGCGGGCGGCAAGATAAAATCCTATTTTGATGCGGTTTATTGGTCAGTGGTGACAATTTCAACGGTGGGGTATGGTGATATTACCCCGGTAACCAATGAAGGTCGCGTGGTAGCCTTAGCATTAATTATATCTGGCATTATTGTTATTTCATTTTTGACGTCGATAATTGTTTCAGGTTTTACACGTAAAATTGATGAGTTGCACCGCATCCGTGCCTTGTCATTAATCCATAGAAGAAAAGACTGGATAATTTTATTTGGTT
>CAZKUH010000137.1:0-6391 GCA_964555895.1 uncultured Enterobacterales bacterium | reverse complement strand
GGAATGACAATGACTTTAAAAAACGCTGTCATCCTGAACGTAGTTGAAGGATCTTGAGCGTACGAGTATCGACAGAACTTGCTACTATGACTTTATCCCATACAAAAACAACTTTAAAAAAGTTCAGGATCTGAGTTTATCACCAGGTTTGCATCTTGAAATTTGGCGAGAGCTTGATCAATATCCCCACAAGCGATAAAGGCTTTATATAACAAGATTTCCTCAGGTGTACTGTAGCGCTCAGAAAAAGTGTTTTCATGCGGATCAATTAATTCCCCTTCTTTTACCCACTGCACTAGTGGAAACCAGGCGTGCTCCAGTTTTTGTTTTAAACGATCAAAAAATTGCAGTTCAATTGTTGTTTGACTGATGACTTTGCGCAATGATTGCGTTAAAACTTCCAACATCGGCTTATTATCCAGATTCTCAGTCATCGATTCTTCAAGAGAAATTAAATCGGTAAATGCCAGGGATAGTCTGTCCATATGCAACTCACTATCCAAAATAGCCGCTTTGGTTTGCAGGTAGTTTAGCTGAGACAATTTTTTGATAATGGTGAGCTGATCCTGTTCCACTTCAATCATTAGCCTGATTTGTCATCTTTGATGGTATTAATTATAGATAAAGACTGAGGTTCTGCTTGAAATTATGTATTTTTACGCTAGAAGCGGACTTTTCGCTTCAGGTTTCGCCTATTTTATGGAAATTTTGACATGTGTGATCTTTATACTTGACTTTTTTGTAATTAGAACGTATGTTTCAAACAACTGTTTAATATTTACTTGAGTTGACTATTTTTATGAATGTTAGTGTCGCACTGATGGATAAAAGTCGGTTAAATACCAAAAACAGAATTATTGATTCTGCCGAAGAGCTATTTGCTGAACGGGGGTTCGTAGAAACATCTCTGCGGGTGATTACCACGCGTGCAAATGTCAATCTTGCTTCGGTTAACTATCACTTTGGTTCGAAGAAGAGCCTTATTCAGGCTGTTTTTGATCGGTATTTATCACAATTTTTTTCAAATTTAAAGCAGCAATTAACCTTGCTGGAAAGTCAGCATCAACCTCCAGAAGTTGAGGAGGTTTTGCAAACCATGGCCGAGCCTTTAATGTCTCTGGACAGTTTACGTCGTAATGGCACCAGCATATTTATGCAATTAATTGGCCGGGCATATGCAGAAAGTCAGGGGCATATTCGTCGATTTATGATGGAGAAATATGCTGATGTCATGGAACATTTTTATCACCTGATTTATGCCTCATTGCCAAATCACAGCCACTTTGATGTGTTCTTACGGCTACATTTTACCATGGGTGCGGTTGTTTTTACTTTTGCCGGTAATCAGGCGCTCGCCGATATTGCTTTGGCAGATTTTAAAAAAGAAATTAACGTCAGTGATATATCACAAAAATTGATTCCTTATCTGGCTGCGGGTTTGAGGAACAATACAACCACATCTAGGGAGAATACATAATGATGATTCAATTGCTCGGTTTAGTATTAACAACGGCAGTCGTATTGTATTATCGTCAATCACTGCTGACCGCTATGCTGATAATTTCAGCTGTCTTATTAACTATTTCTTTAGTGTCCAAATTTTTATTTGTTTCCTGGTTAATTCTGGGCCTGTTCGCGGTACTGTTGCTGGTGCCAGAGATCAGACGAGACAGGATAAGTCGCGCATTATTTAAATTATTCAAGCAAGTCTTGCCAAAGATGAATTCAACTGAAAGGGAAGCACTCGAAGCGGGTGATGTGTGGTGGGATGGAGACCTTTTTCAAGGCAACCCGGATTGGCAGAAATGGTTAGGCTATGGTTCGCCAAAACTCAGTGAAGAAGAACAATCGTTTATCGACAATCAAGTGGAAACACTGTGTGAAATGCTTGATGATTGGACAATAGTAAATAAAGATAAAGATTTGCCTGTTAAGGTTTGGAATTACATTAAGAAAGAAAAATTTTTAGGAATGATTATTCCCAAAGCTTATAACGGACTTGAGTTTTCTGCTTTAGCCCACTCAACAGTTGTTACAAAAATTGCCAGTCGTTGTGGCTCGGCAGCAGTTGATGTCATGGTACCCAATTCTTTGGGTCCCGCTGAATTGTTACTGCATTATGGTACCGATGCTCAAAAAGACCAATATCTTCCCAATCTTGCCGTGGGTAAGGATATCCCCTGTTTTGCCTTGACCGCACCCGATGCCGGGTCAGATGCTGGTGCGATGACAGATACCGGTATTATTTGTAAGGGAAATTATAAAGGAAAGCGAATTACCGGAATCAAATTAAACTGGAATAAACGCTATATCACATTGGCTCCTATTGCCACAGTACTTGGGCTGGCTTTTAAACTCAAAGATCCGGATGGTTTGATCGGAGATAAAAAAGATCTCGGTATTACTGTTGCGCTAATTCCAACCCCATTCAAAGGTATCGAAATTGGTCAAAGACATTTGCCGATGAATGCCGCTTTTATGAATGGTCCAACACAAGGCAAGGATGTTTTTATACCACTGGACTGGATTGTCGGTGGAATTGATTTTGCAGGTAAAGGCTGGATGATGTTAATGGAATGTCTGGCAGCAGGTCGTGCTATTTCGTTACCGGGCATGGGGGCAGCAAGTGGTGCCATGAGTTATCGAATGACGGGTGCATATGCCAGAGTGAGAGAACAATTCAATACCAGCATTTCAAACTTTGAAGGTGTCGAAGAAGCCATGGCGCAAATAGCGGGTCGGGCTTATATGTTGGAAGCTGCGCGTGTCGCTACGGCCTCAGCGGTCGATTTAGGTTTAAAGCCTTCGGTGATTTCAGCTATTGCAAAATATCACATGACTGAGGCAGGAAGAACCTGTATTACTCACGCTATGGATATACACGGTGGACGCGGTGTGATTTTGGGCGAGCGTAATTATTTGGCAAACGGTTATATGGCGGCGCCTATCGCTATCACCGTCGAAGGTGCCAATATTCTCACCAGAAATTTAATGATCTTCGGTCAGGGTGCTGTTCGCTGTCATCCTTATGTATTTAATGAAATGGAGGCTGCGAACAACCCGGATGCAAAACAGGGCCTTAAAGATTTTGACCAAAATCTTTTCGCACATATTGGCTATTCTTTAAGTAATTTCGTCCGTTCTGTTGTTATGGGTCTTAGCAATAGTTTATTTCTGGCCAAACCGGTTGACAACGAAATGGCGCGCTATTATCAGCATTTAACCCGAATGAGCTCGGCCCTGGCATTTATTTCAGATGTTGCTATGGGTGTTTTGGGTGGAGATTTAAAAAGAAAAGAGCGTTTATCTGCCCGCCTCGGAGATGTTCTTAGCCAACTTTATCTGGCGTCTTCGGTGCTGAGATATTTTGAAGATGGTGGTTGCAAGGAAGATGAGCAGGTTTATGTTCACTGGAATTTGCAGCGTAGTCTTTATCTGATACAAGAAGCATTGGTTGATTTCTGTAGTAATTTTCCAGTGAAGAGTCTAGGCGTGCTGTTAAAAATAATCGTGCTGCCGTTAGGTCGACAATTTAAAATGCCTAATGATAATTTAGATCATAAATTAGTTGCATCCATGGTGGTTAAAAGTCAGGTGCGAGAGCGTATCACAGCGGTTTGTTATATTGGAAAAACTAACGAGGATGCTTCAGGGCGTATGGAAAATGCTTTCAATGCTGTCCTCGAAGCAGCGCCAGCAGAAAAAAAATTACAACAATTGTTAAAGTCAGGGACATTGCTGCAAGGATCTTCGATAGCAGAAACTTTAGCCCAGGCGGTATCTCTTCAATTACTTAATTCCGAGGAATCCCGACAGATACTCACCGCAAGAAATGCCCGTTGGGAGGCTATTCAAGTTGACGATTATGCACCAGAATTGGTTGTAGACCCTCATCAGTCTGGACTGTCAAAAAAAGCCGTACATAAAAAAGTCAGTACCACCAAACAAAAATCATCTGCCGAAAAAGCCGCCTAGGTTTCAACTCAAATAAAGCCGGGTATTTCAATACCCGGTTTATCTTTTTTTCTTGCCATTATTTCAATTCCAACATCAAATTTTCTGTTAGTTAAATTAATTTCGATTTTTTTAGACTGTTTTGTTATATAAATTAAAGTATTTATGCTCGAATGAGTATAACCTCGACACAATTTACTTTTGAACATTGCGTTAGGGTGTTGATATTAATTAATTTCCGACAAATTGTACTTGAAACATAACTGTCATATTCATTGTCTATAATAAAACACATGTCTAAAGCAGATAATTTTGTTTTAAAAGTTTACCGATTTTAGTAACTCAATGAGGTTTTCCAACCTTGTCTTCCCACTCCGTTTTGGAGTAATGTCCGGCCTGATTTGCCAATCAAGTTCCGGACTTTTTTTTGTCTTGATTTTGTCATACTGTTTGAAAAAGCTTGAGGGAACTATTTGATGATTGTTATGGTCATTCTGCTATGATGAGATTAGATAAATGCTTCGTTTTTCGCGGGAATTACCATTAATGATTAAATATATAGAATTGGTACGCAGGGTAGCTATGGCTGGAATAATGCTATTACTTTCGTTCGCGAATTACGCCTTGGCTAATCAGCCTGAACATACTACAGGTATTTTACCTGATAATCAATGCGATAAAGCTAAATTGTTAACGTTTAAGCAATTAGTAGCGCAGCATTATCGAATAGGTCAAATTCTAGTTAATACCCAACCGATATTTGATCCGGATAACCCTGAAGAAAATAGCTTGCTTTACCGCTGGGTCAATAATTTCCATTTTCTAACAAATGAAGATGTCATCAGAAAAGATATTTTATTTAAATCCGGTGATAAAATTAATTTAGCAAAAATAAAGGAAACAGAACGATTGTTGCGCAGTAGGCAATATAATTGGGATGCTAAAATTACCGTAGTTAGTACTTGTGCTGATAAAGTCGATTTGCTTGTTACCACACGCGATGTGTGGACACTGCAACCATCCATCAGCGTTGGAAGGGCGGGGGGAGCTAATAAATCCTCATTGGCCATCACGGATACAAATTTGCTGGGAAGCGGTAAAAGTATCGAAATCTCAAGGTTTAGTAACGTTGACCGCACCGGGTACACATTTAATTACCAGGACCATGATTTTTTAAAAAATCGTTGGAAACTTGATGTTAATTACGCGAAAACTTCTGACGGTTACAGACAGTTTATACAGTTACACCGGCCCTTTTATGCGCTGGATACCCGTTGGGAAGCCGGTGGCAATGTTTTTAAAAGCAAGTTGAATAATTTTCTCTATTCTCGCGGCCAGGTCACTGATCAATTTTCTCATGAAATCAGTAGTTTTAATTTTTTTGGTGGAACCTCGAAGGGTTATGTAAACCAACAAGTGAGTCGTTACAGATATGGTTTTAATTACACCGAGGAATTATTTTATCAAGTGCCAGGAATTTATGCTAATTCCCAGCTACCCAAAGACAGAATTTTCTCTTATCCGTGGATTGGCTACCAATACTTACAAGACAAGTTTCAGGAGCTGACAAATGTTAAACAGATTGGTCGAACCGAAGACGTGAATATGGGTTGGCGATTTAACGCCTCACTGGGATATTCTTCAACGACATTAGGTGCAGATATAAATCGTTGGATCATTTCATCTTCAGCTTCAAAGTTCATGAGAGATGGTTTCAACAATCTGTGGAATTGGCAGATCAATTTTCGAACTAATATAGCGGCCAATAAAATAGAGAATGGTTTGTTGACAAGTACGCTGAAATTTTACAGTCGAAAAAGTGAATGGCATAGCTTTTATGCGAGCGGCAAGATTTCAATCGCAGAGAATTTATATAAAGATGTTCAGTTGACTCTCGGTGGTGACACCGGACTACGTGGTTATCCTTTACGTTATCAAACAGGTAACAGACGTTATCTGCTATCTCTGGAAGAAAGGTTTTACAGTAATTGGGAGATTTTAAAGCTTTTTAACGTGGGTGGGGCGATATTTGTCGATGCAGGTCGGGCCTGGTTTACCAACAAGAATAATGGTCTGGTTGATCAAGGTTTATTGAAAGATGTTGGCATTGGCTTGCGCTTATCTTCAACCCGTGCCGGGCATAATCGCGTGATACATATTGATCTGGCTAAACCGATTGGCGCAACGGGTGAAGTAAAAGGCTTGCAGTGGTTAGTCTCATTACAATCAGAGTTTTAAATAATTCGGTCGGAAGTTTTGTCCTGGATGTATGCATTAAAAATGTCCCGAACGAGAAAGTTGTCATCCTGATCGCATCACAGCATGATCCCTGACATCCTGACCGCAGCGCAGCGTGAGATATCTGTCATCCTGATCGCAGCGCAGCATGATCCCTGTCATCCTGACCGGAGCGACAGCGCAGTGGAAGGATCTTGCT